>DATJDT010000179.1:0-8090 GCA_035497275.1 Pedobacter sp. | reverse complement strand
TTATTAGCTTGGTAATGATAATTTCTTGTCCAATTATTTCCTGGGGCCTGATGCCGCATTTGTATCATATTTCCGACCGTGTCATATTGATAAGTTTGCGTATAATTCCGCATCACCATCGGATCGCCGGGACTAAATTGTTGTATAAATGATGCGTCGTTCCAAGTAAATCCTAAAGCAGCGTTATTTTCTCTTCCCGTGGCTTCGGTTAAACGATATAATGCATCGTAGGTGTAATTGGCTATGCCGGTTACTTTTTGGTTGTTAAAAAAAACAGTAGGGATATTTTTATCTTCTATATGGGTAATGTTACCTACCGGGTCATAAGTGTAATTCAGATCCTGAAGTGGATCTCCGTTTTGGCGTTTACTAGTTAGTCTCTTAAGCCTTAAAGTTTCTTTATCATAATGAAATTTGGTACTAACGTTGTTACCATAAACAATTTTTTCGCGCTGTCCTTTTTCGTTATAAGATATGTTATTGATATAAAGTGAACTAACAGTATTACCAGGGTGTAAAACTCTTTGAGTGGTTAACTTACCTGCTTCATTGTAAGTGGGCGTAATTATACTTCCGTCAGGGGCAATCTGTTGGATAATTCTCCCTAGAGCATCATTTTTTGTAATAAAGGTAAAGATAATTTCGGGCTCTAAATCGTTTACTAAATTCTCATTAACCCAATTTGCCACTTCTTTATATTTGCTAAATAGTTTGTAGGTTATGGTAACAGGCTGTCCCTTAAAATCATAAGCAGCGGCTTCGATTAAACCCCCTGTATCATAATGCAGTATAGGTTGTGTAAAAATGTTTCTTAGCTGCAAATCAGTTTCATTACTGCGGTCGGGCATCAGCAAACTCTCGCCATATATTATCCTATCGTACACGTGGTCGAGCATTTCAACACCATCGCCACCAATTACCTTACTATGGGTAGGTCTTTGAATAATATCGTAGAAATACTGAAATTCATGATTTCTTTCATCCCATGTTCGTATGGGTTTCCCAAATATATCAGCTAACAACCATCTTTGTCCAGCATCCATACTGTTTAGATATACCATATTTCCTAACATATCATACAGGTATTGCGACACAACATTTCCTCGAGCATCGGTTACTGATCTTAAATTACCCTCTACGTCTAGTTTAATTTTCGTGTGGACAGCTTCAGTTGGCTGGGGCATTACGTTTATCGATAATATTGGCCTACCCAGCGTGTCAAAATGTAATATAACTGGAGTATTTGCATGTTTAGCAGCTTTATCTGCAGCCTGTTTTTCGCTGAGTGGATTTTTTCCTGCAGCGATAAGTTCAGCATCTATGAGGTTGTTAGTTCGATTTTTATACCATGATGAGTCTAAAACAGTATCATTGGTATCATAATTGGTTTGTTGCCATGAATTGAATGTTACCTTTGAAAAAGTGCCATCTGGCAGTTCAGTTTTGATTAAACGGCCTATAGCATCGTAATACATGATAGGGGTAACACCCGTTTCGACAAGTTCTTTTAGCTCTTCATATTGATGAGTTACTGAGAAATATGGCTCATATTGTTTTACTGCATTGCCTTTGTTATTTAAGATACTTCGGCCGTTGCCTACCCAACGTAATTGTTTGGGATTACTTAATGAAGTATCAATTTCGCTGACAGCAAAACTATCATCTACCTGTACAATTACCTGTTTTGCCATACCTGGTTCTGCCTGCACTTTTTTCATAACTACCTGCCCTAAACCATTCGAATATTCAAAGCCAATTTGGACGGGAGAATCAACATTTTGTTGAAAATGCTGTTCCCGGTTAATCACACTTACTACTGCCGGTTTCCCCAACTTGATATAAGCATTTAGATCATATACAAATCGTGAAGTAGCATGGTTTAATAAGCTTTTTGCAAGTGCTGTTAATTGAGCAGTATCAGTTTGTTGGAAAAAACTGTCGATCGACGTAAGTTCATTGGCATCCGTTATTTCAGTTATGCCTGTTAACTCATCAGCCTCATTTCCTTTGCCTAAGATTGCCACAGCCTTCACAAATCCTAGTTCATCTAGTATGGTTTCAGAAAAATTGCCATTCACATCTTTCATTCTTGTAGCCGCAAGGGTGCGGAAGTTAAAATTAGCCACCGTTGAGCGATTGCCTAGGGCATTTACAGTTTCTTCGACAAAAAGAAAATAGTTGTTATCGTATTTTACTGTAGTAATAGCACCGTAGGGATCTGTATAAGAAATAGGAAGGTAAAATCGATTTTTAGCAGTTAAAGTAGTTTCCGCACCTGTAATAAATTGCGCTGTACCAGATCGGATCCACCAATTGTTGTCGCCCTCACTGTTGATGTATTTTCCTTCTGTTAATAGGGAAGTATTAACTTTTGATCCAAAAATATCGTTTACCAATTCTGGCGTAAAGGCCAATTGATAATTTTCAAAAGGAATAGCTAGCGATTCCAATTGATGTAAGGGCAAAGCTTCTTTTAAGTTGTTATCGTAATAAACAGATCGTACGTGTTCAATCAACCTGCTTTGTGAAGGATTAATGTCTTTAAAATCATCGGGACTGTAAAAAATACTGCTTTTAACAGCTCCTTTTAATTCAAACGTTTTTACTTCAGAAGGCAAGCGTAATCGATATATCTCATCTAAAATGATGTCATTGGTAAATTGATTTTGTGTGAAGAGCGTAATCGTTTCATTTTGCTTTTGTCTGGTTTCTGCAGGGAGCGATTGATCTGAAGTTAACCGAGGATAAACTACAGAAGCTGATTGAAGTACGTTGCCGTATTCATCAAAATCGATATTCATACTATGCGCTATGCGAGGATCTTCCGGATTTCGTTCATAACCATAAGTAATTTTTTCTCTTTCTTTTACAAGAAAAACGGCGTGCTTGTTTCTGCCTTTGGGTTGTATTAACTTAATCAAACAGTTGTGGGCTGCAACAGAGAAGGGCGTGAGTTCCCTTTGTTTTACTCCATCTTTTGCAAATATTTCTGAACGCAATGGCATGCCCTTACATGCTCTCAATGCCTCACATAATTCATTTGGTTTTAGCTTATCACTAATAATGGGCTTGGTGTTAAGGGTTTCCTGATGAGTTACTTCAAGCTCCTGTCGTTGCATTTCCTGATACCAGTAATCTGCTTCAAATAGATGAGACGTACCCGTGTGGAACCATGTTTTTGTAACGACAGGCTCCTGATGCAAGGGCTCTGCTACAATATTGGAGGCGTTTCCCTTTTTCCAATGATCAAAGGTTTCGGAATCGGTTTGTTCTACCATGCCAAAGCCACGAAACTCTCGTTCATCATGGTCGTAATAACCATGATGGTATTTATAGGTACTTACAAAAGAATATCCTGAAATTTTATCTTCGATGGTAGTTTTAGAGATGCAATGAACTGGGAAATGCAATTTAGTAACCCAAGGTTTTCCCGCTAACTTGTCTTCCATGTAAAATGCTGTAGAAGGAGTATACTCCAACAATACTTCTTTTCCCAAGTTGTTTTGATAAGAAATGAGGAGGTGCGGTTTCTTGCTATTCATCAAGTCTATATATTTTAAAGAGGCATGCGCATCTTTTGGGATGGAGCTGGACCATACAATGCAAGCTACTCCATTTCCCAATAAATCAGTTATCGTTACGTCAGTGTGGTGATGGATCTCAGGAAATGCAACTATTTGAAATGGGAGAGACGTAAATGTATTTCCACTTAAGTTCAGCCAGCAAGTGAAATTATTTTTACCTAAATAAATAAGATCTGTAGTGCCCGTCCCATCAATATCAGCTAATCTTAAAAAGGATGGATTAAAACTTTCTGGATGGTCAAATAATGGAGCGTTATCGAATGATACTTTCTTGCCAAAGTTTCCATAGCCTAAATTTGGCCAATAGCATACTTCAGCATTTTTTATCCTCACAATGTCTATCATTCCATCGCCCGACATGTCTGCTAAGAAAATGGATTGAGAAGCATCTGCAAATACCATGTGCGGTCCATCTTCCTCGTTAAATGATTTCGATTTTTTTTGTCCTGCGGTAAATCCATTTTTTCCATCAGAAGCATACCAGGTAAAAGCTTCCTCTTCTGTGATTAAAATTTCTGGTTTACCATCTCCATTTAAATCTAACATTCGAAGATTAGGGTCGTTGAAATCTATATTGGGTAGTGTATTAAACGAACAAAATGTTTGCCATAGCTCATCATCATTCAATTCGAAATAACCACGCGGTTCACTTGTTAAACTCACCAATTGTTTGCTGCCGTCTGCCTCTAGATCAGCAAACTGTAAATGCTTACCCAAACCGACAAATGAAGGCTTTGGACTTATTGATTTTTCTTTAGCAAATTTACCCCCTCCTATATTATGTTTGTAATACCAACCGTTTGCCTGCTCCATTAAAATTCCGGGTAAGCCTTCATTGAACAGATCAGCAAACTGATACGGTGTTTGATCCATGTTATTTACATACTTGACCTCTTTATTCCAGTCGTGCTGTTGATAAGCGAATTTAAGCGGTGGCAATGCTTTATTGGTATAAGTGCCATTTGGCATTTTAATGTAACCCATGGAAGTTACGGAGTTTAGTAAGGTAAAACCCTGCTCAACCGAGGTATTATATTCACAGTTAATTGATTTTATCAAGGCAGATCCATTCGGTAGCTCATCAAAAAAATGAAAAAGTAGCACCCGCTTGCATAGTCGGGTGGTCCTGATTTCAAAGCCAGCTTTATAATCAGAAAACGGATCTATCCTAAAATCCCAGTTCTGTACTTTCGTGTGGGTATTGGTATCATATTCTCCATAATCGAAAACGGTTTGGAACATATAAGCTGTTTCGTCCAAAAAAGTATCTCTAAAATGCTTGTATGGTATTTTATTTCCATAAAGCACTTTTTCTAAGTACAGGTTGGTATAAGTAATGTTTCCTGTTTTGAAGCGATTTTTGTTGTGTAATAGAGATTGGTTAAATCCTTTCTGATCTTCTTTTTTATAAATGTATTGAATGGAATTTCCCTTGTCATCAAAGGAGAATTCTGGTAGCCATTCAAATATGTTTTTTGGATCATTAGGGTCTGAAATTACCGAATCAACACTCCATCCAAACAGTGTAGTCTGATTATCTTTGGTAATGATCCGCCATTTTATCTGCCGGGTTGCTTTTTCAGTCCAACGCTCAATACGTGCAAACAGCCCTTCAATCCGAGGTTTATAAAATCTTATTTTAAAAAGGTTATCTAGCGAGTCATTTTCGTTGATAATATAATTTCCGTTGATATCTACCACAAAATTACCATCGTTTCCTTTTTTAAACTCAGGAACTAACTCTTCTGCACTTGCAAAAAGAAATTCGTCGGAGTCTATTTCATCAAGATACTGTGGGAGCCCTTTGTCGGTTTTGCGCTTAATAGTACCTAGGTTCAAATTCCAACCTAAGCCAAAAATACCATTTCCAGTGCCAGAACTATAGGAAAGATTAAGAGAAGGGACATTACCTCTTCCAGGTGAGAAAGGAAGAGGGATCGAAAATGAAGATGTTCCATTCACAGCATTGACAGAGAATTTTTCATCAATTCCTCTAATTGCACCACCGCCTTTCGGTAAAGAAATAGCAGGAACCTCAATTGCATTTGATTTAGTCTTGCTTCCAGTAGCATTTAGGAATTGTTCAGACGAGGAATTGTTTGATGCGTGCTCTTTCATTATCGTTTTTATAGGATAACAGAAATTCCCTGTGCAGTTAGTAGAGCGGACTAACTCATTTTCACAGCTTTATGATATAAATTTATAAAAATTAGTTTTAATAACAAGATATTAAATTTTCAAAAAAAATGAGAAAATCTGAGGAGTATTAAATTTTTGTATCTCCATGAGATGTGCTTATTGAACGTTTCTACAAGGTTTTTGAATAAATCTTCATTTATTTTTAAATTTTGCTTTGAAATGCAAAGTACTTTTATGTAACTTTGTTTTGCAAAGCACTTTTGGCTTTAACGAAATTTAACTTAATCATTATCATGACACATCAAGAAAATTTAACAAAACGGTCAATTAATACCACTTTATTAATTAGACATATGCTTATTGGAGCAGGCTTTGGCCTAACGGTTATGGCAGTATTTTTAGCAGGGGTAAATAACCCAAATCCAGCATGGGGCGAACTGTGGTATATTAGACCGCTCGTTATGGCTACGCTGGCTGCTGCTGGAGGAGCTTTGTTTTTTTATTTCATGGACTTTATATTAGGCTATCAAGGTGGTTGGAGCAAGATTTTTGCCGTAATAATTGGCTTAATAGGCTTCGTTATCGCTTTCTGGCTTGGCTCTGTTTTAGGCATGGCAGGCACACTCTGGAATTAGTAGGCAGATAGTAACATAGATTTTAAAATATAAAACGATGAAGAACGAAATGCTCGCCCACTTAAACGATCCTAAGCAACTGGAAAAAATGTACCGAACTAATAAGGTAGCTTTCAGACGGGAGTTTAATGCTCTATACCCAGGGCTTAAAGGAGATCCAATTGCCGATTCATGGCATGAAAGGCTGAATTACGAAAGTGATGAAATTAATTGGGGAAGTGGCAAAGATCTATTATTTGTAATTATTGCTTCACTGATAGCAGGATTAATCGCAAAGATACCAGCCATCTTTGGAATCAATGAAGATTATTTCTTTCTTAGGAACATTGGCTTTATCGTGTTCCCATTTTTAACAGCTTATTTTGCCTGGAAAAATAACTTATCAACTGGTAAAATTGTGGTGATAGTTGGCGCAATACTGGCTGCGGTAGTTTTCATCAATTTCTTTCCAGATGTTAAAAGCGATGTCCTGGTTTTATCATGCATCCACCTAGGTTTATTCTTATGGTCTATTTTAGGCTTTGCATTTGTTGGGAGCAAAGAGAATAAAGATGAAAAGCGGGTAGGTTTTTTAAAGTATAATGGCGATTTAGTGGTAATGACTGGTCTTATCGGTATAGCAGGGGGAATAATGACCGCTATAACCCTTGGACTTTTCTCGTTGATCGGATTTAATATCGAGGAATTTTATTTTCAAAATATTGGGGTTTTCGGAGCAGCAGCTGCACCAATCGTGGCAACTTATCTTACACAAACTAACCCACAATTGGTGGGTAAGGTTTCGCCAGTAATCGCTAAACTTTTTGGGCCACTGGTTTTGGTGATGTTAGTGGTTTATTTGAGTGCCATCGTTTACTCGGGTAAGAACCCTTATAACGACCGTGAATTTTTATTGATTTTTAATGCTTTGTTAATCGGCGTAATGGCTATTATCTTCTTTTCGGTAGCTGAAACCGTAAATTCGACAAAAAGCACTACACAGATCTGGATCCTGTTTTTATTGTCCATTTTAACGATTGTGGTGAATTGCGTTGCATTTTCGGCCATTATATTTAGGATTTCAGAATTTGGAATTACCCCAAATAGGGCGGCAGTTGTAGGAAGCAATTTCTTAATCTTAATCAATTTACTTTTGGTAGCTACAAGGCTCTTTAAAGTGCTGAAAAATGGAGAAGATATTGCCAGTGTAAAGAAAACGATTGCTTTCTATCTACCAATTTATGTGGTGTGGACTATCATCGTAACGTTTATATTTCCTTTGATATTCGGATTTAAATAAAGGTTTTTTAGGACTGGACGGTCTTTCGTGAAATATTTAATAAATGTAATTATAACGTTTATTAAATATTTACTACTTTTATTTAACGCCATCTTTAAATTGGCGGATGACCGTCATGATCAACTTCAGGCAAAGCCTAACCATCTTACTTTTTGCCATTTTAAGCTTGCCAGTGCTTGCGCAGCAAAATGAGGTTATTGTGGTAAACGCTTCAAAGCCTGTAGCTCCTATTTCTCCTACAATGTGGGGTGTGTTTTTTGAAGATATTAACATGGGTGCCGATGGAGGTATTTATGCCGAATTGATCAAAAATCGCTCGTTCGAATTTTCGAAGCCGCTCATGGGCTGGTCTATAAAAGGCAAAAAACCTAATGAAGGCGATGTATTGGTGTTAAACCGCCAAGAAGCAAATACAGCCAACCCTCGTTTTTTACGTGTAAATTTACATCAAGG
>DATJDT010000178.1:0-2271 GCA_035497275.1 Pedobacter sp. | reverse complement strand
GATTGAGATACATAGATATCATCAGGAGATGATAAATAGTTATAATCTGCAGAGCGCAAGAATCCGTATCCATCAGGCATAATTTCTAAAACGCCTTCGTTGGTGATGGTATTATCAAAATCAAGTGTAGAATAACTTGTTTCGTTCTGTTTATGATTATTGCTATTGTTGTGGCCTTTAGTAGGGCGATTATCCTCTCTCGGTGTTCTTTCTTCGCGAGCTGGTTTTTCTTTAGGTTCGGTACCTTCAGTAGCATTCGCGGGAGCTTCATTTCGGTTTTGCTTAACACGATCCCTAAAAGGTTTGTCTTCTTTAGGCTGATTGATTGATTCCTCTTTCGTTGGTCTATTTTTATCTTCTCTTGGAAGTTTCTCTTTTTTCGCCTGGTTTTGTAATTTAACTGCTATCGATTCTAAGCGATTTGGATCATCAACAAAATCTGGTGGTAAAGTAACGGGGGTAGGGTCACTTACTTCTTTTACTTCTTCGGCGATGATTCTTGTTTGGGGCTCGTCAAATAAAGTTGCTCTTTCTGGTTCGGGGTTTGGGCTGTCTTTAGCCGCAATTCTTACCCTTTTTCTTGCCGCAGGTTTATCAGCTGAGCCCTCTTTTACTACTTTGGGTTTTGCTTCCTTCAGTACAATTGGAGTAGGGGCAGTGCTTTTATTGGTTTGTTGTGATAAAATCTGCTCTATCAAATCATTTTTGCGCAAATCGTCTGCGTTTGCTATGCCCTCACTTTTTGCTAACTCACGTAATTCTGCAGTAAGTTTTTCAGTTAATTCTGTTTTATTAAACATTTATATGTGCTTGTCGAGAAATTTTAAATTGGGTTTATCAAAAAAATATAAGAGAAAAATGCCTTTAAAAACATTTATAATTAGCTATTTGTAAGAAATTTTTCTGGGATATTCAGATAAACATTTGAGAATTATGCCACAATTGTATGTATTTGAAATTTAATCTGCAACAAAAACTTGAAAATGTTTAAAAATAAATTGGAAAAATTTTGTTGAGGCCTCCTTAAAGAGGCTGAAAATTAACATCTTTGTGCTCCATTTTTCCTATTAGAAATGAATAAAGAACAACTTTTTGAGCAGATTAAACAAAAAAAATCTTTTTTGTGTGTTGGGTTAGATCCTGTAGTAAATAAACTTCCAAAACATCTTTTAAAATATAATGATCCGATTTTAGAATTTAATAAACAGATCATAGACGCCACGCACGATTTATGTGTGGCTTACAAACCAAACTCGGCCTTTTATGAAAGTTATGGCGCAAAAGGTTGGCAAACACTTACCGATACGTGGAAGCATATTCCTAAAGAGCTATTTACGATAGCTGATGCTAAACGGGGGGATATTGGCAATACATCTGCTATGTATGCCGAGGCCTTTTTTAACGAGGAAAGCTCTGGTATGAGTTTCGATTCGATTACGGTTGCCCCTTATATGGGAAAAGATTCTGTATCGCCTTTTTTGGATTTTAAGGATAAATGGGTCATACTTCTAGCTTTAACTTCAAATGAAGGGAGTCAAGATTTTCAGATTAAACAAAGTGGTGAGGACAAACTTTTCGAACAAGTGATCAAGACTTCGTCCCAATGGGCAAGCACAGATCAAATGATGTATGTAGTTGGTGCTACCAAGGCAGAAGCGTTTGAACATATTCGCAATTTGGCGCCAGATCATTTTTTATTGGTGCCAGGTGTAGGTGCTCAAGGTGGAAGCTTGGCTGCTGTTTGTAAATATGGATTAAATAGTCAGTGTGGGTTACTCGTTAACTCGGCTCGCAGCATTATTTACGCTAGTAACGGTTTGGATTTTGCCGAGAAAGCTCGGGAAGAAGCTTTGGTATTGCAACAAGAAATGGAACAGATCTTAAGCGCTGCTAAATTAATATGAGCAACAAAATGAATATCAAATTGGTTGTTGCTCTTTTTGTCGTTGCGATAGTTTGGGGTACTACTTATCTCGGTATTCGAGTGGCTGTTCATACTATACCACCTTGGTTTGTTGCGGGAATGCGGCAATTAATTGCTGCGCTTATCTTATTGATCATTTTATGGCGGAAGGGTGAACTGGAGTGGATTGGATGGAAAAATTTACGTCGACAGATTTTGCTCTCAAGTTTGATGATTGTGATTGCTAACGGAATGACAACTGTAGCAGAACAGACTCTTTCGAGCGGATTAGCCTCCTTACTTAATGCGTTGTCGCCAATTGTTGTGTTTTTGGGAAGCGTTGCTATTGGCTTACAAAAGGCAAGTTG
>DATJDT010000177.1:0-4146 GCA_035497275.1 Pedobacter sp. | reverse complement strand
GGGAGAACTTGTTTTTAAAAGGAACATATGATAAAGGAGATGGTAAAGCTTCTATGGTAAGCAGTGATGTGAATTTAAACTATTCAAAAGTATTGGGCAAGCATGTGTTATTTACAAATATAGGTTTGAATGTTCGCGAAGACAATGCTGAGAGTTATTTACATAGCGCCATTGGTTTTCCGAATGATAAAATGGACAATATTATTTTTGCAAAGCAATACGCATTAAATGGTAAACCGTCTGGCTCTGAATCAATTAATAGAGAGATAGGTACTTTAGGGGCTTTAAACTATTCTTTTGATAATAGATACTTCGCCGATTTATCTATTAGATATAGTGCATCATCCCAATTTGGGACTGATAAACGCTGGGGAGCCTTTTGGTCTGCAGGAGCAGGATGGAATATTCATAATGAAAAATTTCTACAAGATAGTAAATATATAAACTTGCTAAAGATAAGAGGGTCTTTGGGTTATACAGGGTCTCAAAACTTCAATTCTTATCAAGCAATGTTGTTATATGACTATTTTGTGGATAATTCTTATCAGGGGATGCTCGGCACATTTTTAAATGGCTTGGCAAATAAAGACTTAAAATGGCAACAACGTCTCGACTATAACGTTGGCTTGGATGCCGAATTGTTTGATCATCTTAGTTTACGCTTAGATTTTTATAATGCAATTACAACAAATCTTTTAACAGATATTACAACTCCACCTTCACTTGGTTTTGAATCTTACAGGGCAAACCTAGGTCAAATCCGAAATAGTGGTGTCGAATTTAGAGCGAATTACAGAACACTTGTGAATAGTGCGAATAGGCAGTCGCTTAATTTTTTTGTATCTGGAATAGCTAATAAAAATAAAATACAGAAAATTTCTAACTCTCTTCAAAGCCTTACGAATAGTCAAGACCAGTTGTCCAGAACTAGCAACAGGCCTTTAGTTAGGTTTGAAGAAGGTCAGTCACTTGACGCTATTTGGGCGGTTCCTTCAATGGGAATAGATCCAGCAACTGGAAAAGAGATTTTTGTTAAAAAAGATGGCACACTCACAGATATATGGGATGCTAATGATAAAGTTGTAAGTGGGATAAACCAGGCAAAGATAATGGGTAACATGGGCTTGAACTTTGAGTTTAAAGGTTTTAGCTTAGGAGTAATTGTACTTTACAGAATGGGTGGGCAGATTTATAATCAAACACTTGTAGATAAAGTTGAGAATGCTCAATTAAATTATAACGTCGATAGTCGCGCTTATTACGATAGTTGGAAAAAGCCAGGGGATAATGTACTGTTTAAAAATATTGGAGTATCGAATGCTAATACATTGGCGACTTCTCGATTTGTACAGGATTTAAGTGAATTTGACATAAGTGCGCTTAACTTGGGTTATGACTTCTACCGCCATGGCTTTGTCAAGAAAATGAAGCTACAACGTTTAAGGGCGATGCTTAACTTAAATGACGTGAAAAAGTTCAGTACTGTTCGTATTGAAAGAGGTACATCCTATCCATTTGCGCGTCACTTTGCCTTCACTTTGATGGCTAACTTTTAATTAAATATTTAAAAATTTAAAGAATTAGAAATGAAAAATAGCTTATCAACAGTTCTACTGTTACTATTCATATTCCTTTTTGCTAGTTCCTGCAAAAAATGGCTGGATGTTCAGCCGCGCACAAAAGTTAAATCATCTGTATTACTTAAATCGGAACAAGGCTATAAAGATGCACTAATAGGTTGTTATAGTCTTATGAAATCACAATCGTTATATGGCAGGGAATTGACCTTCGGTTTCGTTGATGCTGTTGCACAACAATACGACACCTATAATAACGCTACCTATAATAATGTTTCGCAATTCAAATATCTTACCGAGGCTCCTGTTCGGAACCAAATCGATAATATTTGGAAGGGAATGTATAATACAATCGCAAACGTAAATAATATCCTAGACAACATTGATAAGGATAAAGCACTGTTTACAGGAAATAACTATGAGCTAATTAAAGGCGAAGCACTGGCGTTAAGAGCGTTTTTACATTTTGATTTGTTACGTCTCTTCGGTTCGACTAACTTAACCAAGTTGAGTATTCCTTATGTTAGAACTTTGAGTACCGAAGTTACACCTCGTGAAGCAGGTAACCTAGTTATAGAATTAATCCTGAAAGATTTACAAGATGCCGCTACAAACTTGAATGTTGATCCCATCAAAAAGGGACTCAAATCTTCAACGGATGAGTTCTTAAATAATCGCCATCAAAGAATGAATTATTTTGCAGTAAAGGGTGTTACAGCTAGAGCATATTTGTGGAAAAATGATAAGGTAAACGCCCTTGCGAATGCAATGGAAGTAATCAATATAGGAAATCAAATATTCCCATGGATTCAAACAGCCAATATAGCTGCAACAGCAGATAAAGACAAGGATCTTACATTCTCAACAGAAAACCTCTTTGCTTTGAACGTATTTGACTTAAAGACTATTGCTAACACTTGGTTTATTTCTGCATTGCCACAGAATCAGCTTTTCAGGGGTTCTTACTATTATGAAGAAATGTTTGAGACAAACACCGTCGGTTCAAACGATTATCGGTTGTTGTTCACGTCGAGGTTGGTTAATTATGATTATGTCCTTTATAAATATTATCAACCAGAAAACTATAAAAAGGCTTATTCAGAGATGATACCGCTAATCCGTAGGTCGGAAATGAATTACATCGCCGCCGAATGTAATGTGGGTGTTGATAATCAGAAAGCTATAGATTACTTAAATGAAGTACGATTGAATAGGGGAATAACAATTCCGCTTGATAATAATTTAAACGAAGCAGCTATTCGCGAAGAGATTTTAAAAGAATATAGAAAGGAGTTTCAAGGCGAAGGGCAAATTTTTGCATATTGTAAAAGGACAAAACAGGAGTTCTTCCCCACTCACTACATTACGTTAACAGATCTACATCTCGTGATGCCTTTGCCAGACAATGAAGTTGAATTCGGTAAATAACAATATGTGCTATTCATCATTTAAAATTTTAAAAAAAAATCAAATGAAGACAACAGTAAAAATATACTTAATGGTTCTTTCCTTAAGCACTATATTAAGCGCCTGTTCCGAAAAAGATATTCCGGGTTATAAAAATGACCCACGTTTGTTCTTTCAGATTCCTGGCGAGGGAAGCGTTGCCCTGCGCGATTCTGTAATTTATTCTTTTCCGGCTCACCCAAATGTAGGGAATAGCGACACACTTATCTTTCAAGCCTGTATTATGGGCGAGCCATCAAAGTCGGATCGGGAAATTGGTATTAAAGTTAATACAGAAAAATCAACCGCCATTGAAGGTGTAAATTTTAAATTTCAAAGTAAAATAATGCCGGCTAACATGTTTAAAGTTGATATTCCAGTTGTGATCTATAAAACAGGATTGAAAGATAAATCTGTACGACTCGAATTGGAGGTAGCTGAGAATGATCATTTTAAGAAGGGCTATGAACGTTATAAAAAGGTCATCTTTATCTGGGGAGATAAATTTCTTAAACCAGATATTTGGGATAGTTCGAATTACAGAAATGCTTTCGGCGAATTTACCGAAACCAGATATGCATTTATCTTAAATGCTTGTAATATCACTGAACTTCCTGATCCAATGAATCTCCAACTATTGGGCTATTACAATGCATTGGTAAGAAAAGCCCTGCTCGAATATAATACCAAGCCAGGAAATACCCCCTTAACAGATGAAAATGGGGTTGTAGGGTTCTGGGTTTGGACGGGTGTTGGGGGACAAGGGTAAATAAAATTGTGTTTAATCTAAAAGAACTTTTTACATGAAAAAGAATAATTGTTATTTCATAACACTGATTACCCTATTCCTATTTTTAGTATCATGTGCTAAAGACAAGGGTAATTATACTTATAAAAATTTGGATAGTCATTTTGTTGACATCGACGCATTACCAAAAACCTTTGTTGTGAAGCAAAATGAATTAGTAAAGGTTAATCCTACGAATTCAATCGAAGCACCTACTAATTTAGCCTATGAATGGCGTCTTGTACAACAGAGTTATGCTCCAGATCCGTCAACAGGTACTTATGTTAATAAACAACTGGCAGTTACTAAAAATCTTTCCTATAAGGTAATTGAGGC
>DATJDT010000176.1:0-3171 GCA_035497275.1 Pedobacter sp. | reverse complement strand
ATCTTGCATTAAAGAGGCTCAGAATTTAACCGAAGGGGTTCAAGAGTTTTGTAGAAAACCTCCACTTACAGTACCTAAGCCGATTGAGAGCCTGCATGCGACTAAGAGTGCAATAAACATGCTTTTGTCCTGCCTTAAAAGGTAGAAATCATATTTATACTTCTTTAAGTCGTACAGGCAATTATTGCTGCGAATGGCGCGTTTATCTCTTTAAAAATAAAACTGATCGATTCCACAAATTCTTTTATACTATTTTAATGACAGGCCAAATAAAACAACTAATTTACACAAATATTGATGGTACAGCGAACGATATTGAGGATATTTCAGTTAAGAGTTTTGAATATTCCATTAAATCGCGAAGTAAAATTTTTACTGAGTATTTTCCCTTGCAGTACTTAGGTATTATTAAGTACCTTATCGCGAATAATAAGTTAATATTTTCCTATGAGATTGGAGTTCCAGAATCGGAATTTTGCGAAGTAAAAAGGGTCACGAAACCGTTTTATAACGCAAAGAGTTTTAATGAATGGGATGTTAAGAAAGAATTAATTTTAAAAGGAGATGAATTTGCGTACGATTACAACCTGTACCCTTCTCAGTATGAGGATTCAATTATTAGAAGTTGCCTTATTTCTAACTATAAAATCCATATTTTGCTTTTAGAGTACATTGCAACAGAATTCAAAGGACTTTTGAGTTTTGTGCACTTAGATTATTCATTTGTTAATGACCCTTCGGCGTACGACGATAATTTAAAGAAAATCCGTTTTATATTAGCATTTGAGACATTCGCAAACGAACCCTCTTTCTTTATTCAAAAGTTAAATGATTTTAAAATAAAATTTTTACCATCCACTACCACTACCACTACTCATCTTGCTTCCGCAGCATCTCTTAAAGATTATTGGGATTGTAGAATTAAAGCCAGTAAGTCTAATCCAATTCCATTCGCTTACAATTACTTTTATTGCGCAGTAGATTACAGTAGACCAGAGTCAACATTTGATACAAATTTCTATAACCCTCGCGTGTTTTCGCGCGTAAATATTGGACGTTATTCTAGTAGTACAGTAACTAGAGCTTTATCGTTATTTACCTATGATTTTTTTAATGATTTCGAACAGCCTGATGACGTTATTAACGATCATCTTATTCATTTTAACAAGTTCTCCTATGCGCACAATACATCTAAATTACCCGTTTACGACTGTTTTGGTAATTGGGATGGCCGTTACTCTGCTAAAAATTGCATTTATCTAAAAAAACAAAGTTTTGGTTATTTAGATGAAAATACAGAAGCTTCTCATCAGCTACGTGATGCTAGGTTGTGTTATAACTATAGTTTTGCTAGCTTTTATATTAGAAAGTATAACTTATTTCACCTTGATGGTAAAATTTTTGACTCCGTTGAAAAATTAATTATATTTTATGATTACGTATTAAGAAAAGAAAAATTTCGTAAGAAACATAAGTGGCTATCTCCTTCTCAAGTTGAAAAATCTGTGCCGCCGCCCTGGCCTTTGAATAACAATGATGATTCTGTGTACGGTACTGGCATCTTTAATTTTTTTAGCAATTCAGAGGAGTTAAACATTTTGGCTTGTCACCGAAATAAAATTAAAGGTTACGATTTACGCTATTATTTGTGTGAAGATTTGGTAGAGTTCAAAGAATTTGAACCAAAAAGTGATGATGATGATGATTCTTTTGACCCTTCCCATATGTATATTTTTTTAAGCGATACGGACGATTATTGCGATTATTAATCATATACGCTTTAAAAAAAAACTGATTGATTCCCCAAATTCTATTTTGAGTAGCATAAAAAAAATGGTTTTTAAAATCTTTCTCCTATTTCGTTGCGTTAATTATCTTGTTAACAAGATAATTATTTTATTACGCGCATGTCGTTTACCCTTTATTTCATTTTTTAAATTAGTGGCGCACAATTTACAAGAACAACAGTGTGTGTTCACCCTGGCAATACAATATTTAATGTGCCTCTCTATACCGGTGTTTTTTTATACGTTAACTAACGAAAACGTTGAGTTATCTTGTGTTTTTACTATTATCGCCTGGTTTATTTTAATATGTATCGCGGGGCTGTCCAACGTAGATAGGTTCATACAGTTCGGCATTTGGTCTAAGCCTAAGTCTAATTATCCAGGTTTGCAAAGTTTTATAAGATTTAGTGCAATCTTTATGTTATTTGGCGCGTCTATATACGCGGTCTTGCTTAAACTAATCTTTTACTTCGTATTTTATAATACTATGCCCTATTTGTCCGACCAACTATTGCAAAATTTTACAGGTCATCCAGAACATTGTTATCACGAATTTCTATATTCTATTGATTTTGCTACTCACAGTATTCCTAGTTTAGCATTGATAATATTGGCTCCTGACTTTGTTGCTCAAATAGTAGAAACTCCGAATGCTATTAACTTTAGTGACAGTGGTTCAGGCGCGGCCGGCAGTGGGGGGATACTTGTAGGAGCCGGTTCACCAGATGAACAAAGACCGGGTAACAAAAGCCAATTTATCGATTCTTTGGTAGTTAAAAAAATTGCCTATCATAAGGATATGTATCCTGAATTGAATTACCTCTTCGAAAATTCGAGAAGATTGAATCCAGGTCTTCTTGACCAAGCTAAGTCTGTATTGTTTATGAGTGACCGCGAAAGAACACAATTTTATTCACATTATATTTTAACATTAAACGATTTAGGGGTTGAACATAATGCTGTTAGCGGCAAAGTTATAACGCACTATCCTCATGGAGTATTTATAGCCCAAAACGCAGATGGCGAGTACCGTTATGCTATGGTAGAAGACTCTTTTGATGCTCAATGTAGACGTATTACAAAATATGAGAATACGTACGGTCGGGGGAACTTTGATGCACATGTTTCTGCAAAATCAGAAAACTTTTCGCTAGAAGTGGCTAGCTTGCTAACGACCCCATTGTACAATATAAAAGAGGATACTACCATATTTTTGTATGATGATATTACGTCTTTGAGAACAGATTTTTATGGCGATTGCACTAAATATATTGATCGCGTAGATCCGAATTCGGCGCAAAAAATTTTTAGTAATAATGCGTTAGGTTACCAGCTTGTTGATAGATCCGGTTTAAACAGTAGCAATTGTGACTTTCAATCTCAT
>DATJDT010000175.1:0-6153 GCA_035497275.1 Pedobacter sp. | reverse complement strand
ATAATCAGATGGGGCGACACCAAATTGTTTCCTAAACTCCTTGCTAAAATATTTGCGATCATTAAATCCAACAGCATAAGCTACTTCAGCAATGTTCATATGGTTATCTTTCAACAATTGTGCTGCTCTTTTTAATCGCTGCGATTTAATAAAATCTGTAATAGACAAGCCAGTTAATACCTTGATTTTTTTGTAAAGCACAGTTTGACTCATGCCAATATGGTCTACTAAACTGGTTACATTAAATTCTGGTTCTTCCATATTGTCTTCTATCAATTGCATCAACTTATTGAGAAACTTCTCTTCCGGCGATGTCGTTTCCAACTTACGCGGATTAAGCATAATCTGTCTGCTATATTTCTGTTTAAGTTCTTCCCTACCTTGCAATAAGTTACGAATACTAAGTTCTAGTACCTGAATGCTAAAAGGCTTGGTGATATAGACATCTGCTCCTGCTTCAAGCCCATCAACCTGATGAAGGTGAGAGGCCATTGCAGTAAGCATAATTACTGGAATATGGTTAGTTGTTTCGGCATGTTTTAATTTATAGCATAATTCTAAGCCATTCATTTCTGGCATTGTCACATCACTTACAATAATATCAGGAACATTTTCATTAGCGACGGACCAACCCTTTAGACCATTTTCACTTTCTAGCACATTGTAGCTAGGCTGCAACGATTGTACAATGAAATCTCTAAGCTCGTCATTGTCTTCCACTACCAGAACAGTATAGCGCTTCTCATCTACATTTTCAACTAAAGATGATTTAACTGAGATATCTAGTTCTGTGGTTGTTAAATCATGCACCACCTTCTTTACTGATGGATTTGTAGTAATTTGCACAGCCTCAAAATGGGCTTTTCCTAAAGGTAGTGTAACAGTAAGCGTAGTGCCAGTATGGACAGGGTCACTATATACGCTGATGTGGCCTTTATGGAGATCCATTACATTCTTGGCTAATGCCAAGCCTATACCCCATCCTTCTGTAGCAACAGATTTTGATTTTACCTGGAAAAAATTTGTAAATATCTTCTCCTGCATTTCCGGCTGGATTCCAATACCTGTATCAGCAATCATTATCTTAGCCGTACCCCCATCTTCTCGTAGGGTGAAAGTTATTTTACCATTATTCGGGGTAAACTTAAACGCATTAGAAAGGATATTATAACATACCTTTTCCATTTGGCTTGGGTCAAAATAGGCGATGATCTCATCCTCCTCACATTTAAATTGATAATCTATATTTTTAAGTTCCGAAACACCCAGGTAAGCCTGGTATATTTGTTGACAAAAAGCAACTAAATCATTTTCCGAAACCTTTAGTACGGTATTTCCACTTTCTATCTTTCTGAAATCAAGCAGCTCACTAATCAAGCGCAATAAACGGTCGGTATTTTTCTTGATATTCTGTAATTGATAGTTAACAATATTATTCTCGTTCGTTATTTTGATTAACTTTTCTAAAGGAGCAAAAATCAGCGTAAGAGGTGTCCGGATTTCATGCGAGATACGTGTAAAGAAATCCAGTTTCATCTGGTATAGCTCTTGTTGCCTTTCATTATTTAGCTGCTCATAAAACAACTCTGTTTCTAGCTTTTGTTGTTTCTTGGTAAAACGAAGAACATAATATAGGAGTGTACATGCCAAGATAAAATACAAAACATAGGCCCACCAAGTTTGCCATAAAGGTGGAAATATGCGAATTTTCATGATGGTAGACTTGGAGTTCCAGACCCCATCGTTATTAGACGCTTTTACCTTAAAAGTATAAGTCCCTGCATCTAAATTGGTGTAAGTTAACGTATTGGTATTACCCAAATCGGTCCATTTAGGATCAAATCCCTCCAATTGAACAGTGTATTGATTTTTTTGTGCTTGAGAATAATTAAGCGCTACAAAAGTAAAATTTAACATATTCTCGTCATGTGACAGCTCGATTTCTTCAGTTCCATCCCATGCGATTGGTTTGTTATTTACTTTTAAAGCGGTAATGTAAACTGGTGGTACATAATTATTAATGGTAATTTGAGCTGGGTTAAAAAAATTGAAGCCATTTGTGCCGCCAAAATACAGCAAGCCCATATCATTACGCATGCTTGCACCATAATTAAATTCTCTAGATTGCAAGCCATCCGACTCATCAAAACTCTTTATTTTACCAGATTTAACTTGTAACTGGGCGAGGCCATTATTGGTACTTAACCATAAGTTATTTTTTGCATCTGGCAAAATCCCATAAATTACATCGTTAGGAAGGCCCTCAGCTGTTCCATAATGTTTGCTCTTTTTAGTTGCAGGATGATAGTTATAAATACCATCACCTTCTGTTCCTATCCAAAGTTCGCCATCTTGTTTAGGATAGATAGACAATACGGGCCCTGCCCCATGATTTTCGACACCTTGATTAAAGTTAATTTTCTGACCTTGTAATGTATTGATATCCATTTCGGTCAGGCCAAAATTACTTCCTATTAAAAATTTTCCTTTTTTTGAAGAAGCAGATATGGTGTAAACAATTCTTCCTATTACATTGCTCTTCTCAATGTTCGTTATTATTCCTGTAACAGGGTTTAATCTGTTAAGGCCTCCACCAGAGGTGCCAATCCATATAAATCCTGCTTCATCCTGAAAAAGCGATATTACCCTATTGCTACTTAGGCCAACCTGATCCGGCCCACTCGTAATCTTTTTAAATTGAAATGGTCTATTGTTTGTATTGAGATAATTAATACCGCCATCATGTAAGCCAATCCACAGACCGCCGGTTTTGTCCATGATCATGGTTTTTACATTATTGGCGCTAATGCTATTTGGATCATTTTCTGAATGTATATAATAAGTAAAAAGCCCGGTTTTTTTATTAAAAAAATTAATGCCGCCACCTTCAGTACCGATCCATAGATTATGATCACGATCTTCGATAATGGAGCTAACTACCTTATAGTTAAGCATGCGTTTAGTATTGCCAGCAGACACATGTTTGAACCTGTTATAACTATTGCTATAATAATTAATTCCGCCAAAATAAGTACCTACCCACATGTCGCCCATTTTATCTCTACAGATGCTATAAACTGAGTTCTGGCTTAAGCTACTACTATTATTTTCATCATGCTGATAGTTCCTAATAGTTTTGTTAATCGTATTTACGATATACAGGCCATTATAAGTGCCTATCCATAAGTTATGATGGCCATCTTCCTGAATTGCCCTTACAGGGTCGGAAATAGACTTTTCATTTATACGATAATTTTCAAAAGCCTTGTTTGTTTTATGAAGAACGGCTAATCCACCTTTGTACCCTAACCATAAGTTATGTTGCTTATCAAGGTATAAAGAAGCGATAAAACTGGCGTTTGAGGTAAAGCCTGTTGGAAATTTATAACTCACAAAACTGTTCGAAGCTGGTTGATATTGATCAACCCCATTTGTTGTGCAAACCCATGTTTTTCCATCTGGCGTTTTTAACAGCGCTTGAATATTATTAGCTGATAAGCTACCTTGCTTCTTTTCTTGATGCTGGTAAAGGGTCTTTTTACCAGTTTTAATATTTAATTTAAATAAGCCAAGTGTGGTACCCACCCAAAGATTTCCTTTACCATCTGATGTAAGGCAAAGCACCTCATTTTGAATTTTTGGATCTGTGGTAGACATGTCATAGCGAACAAATTTATCTCCTTGTTCCACATACCTATTGAGGCCATTAGAGGCTGCTATCCATAAATTCCCATACTCGTCTTCATAAATTGCCCTAATCATGTTGTGACTAAGGCTATTCGTATCTCTCGAATTGTATTTGTACTTAACGAACTTTACGCCATCATATTTGTTTAGTCCATCTCTGGTACCAGACCACATGTAGCCTTTCTTATCTTGTAAGATGCACAATACAGAACTTTGTGCGAGTCCCTGCTTTAAAGATATATTGATAAATTTGATATCCTCATACGATTTTACTTCTTGCGCATTTGCGCAGGTAGCAAAAAATATAAGTCCTACAAATAGTATAAATTTCCTCAAGAGCATTTTATTTGGTTACCAATCTAGAAACCGAAAATAGTTAAAAAAACCAGATTAAGTAAATGTTAGGTAACCAAAAAGTTATTTACTCACACAAGAGTCGTGCACAACTACTTTGTCCCATAGATGACTGTACTGCGCTATTGCAGCTATATGGATTGGATGTGTTTCATAAATGCCAATATCGTGGAGATTTTCAAAGATGGCAATTAAGTTATAAGTAAAGGAATTATCAACTACACCTCGTTGATTGGTCTTAGCCGGCCTCCCATAGCGCATTGATTTAACAATTGGTATGGTTTTCAAAAGCTCAAAAAAATTCGTAAATTCTTTGATCTCTTGTTCACTTAAGTCGTTTTTAAGCCAGAATAATACATAGTGGGTTATTTCTTCAGTTTTTTCCATTCAATTTTTTGATAAGATCTGTTTCTTCTTTGCGATAAGGTGTTCCATCCGGATTAAATATCTCGTGAAACCATTCCTTAGGTTCACTACCATCGGCTAATGGGGTATCCCAAGCAAATTTAGTATTTGTTTTACCAGCAACAAATCCCCAGTTTATGGCGCCAACATTTTTCTTTTTAAGCAGCGGAAGAGTATTCGAAAAAAGACTGCCCCGTGTTCTAGCCATGTATTCTGTGCAGATAAGCGGTCGCCCACTTGCCTTGAGCAAGTCTATTGTTCGCTGATGCCATTCTGGAGTTTCATAATTGTGGTAGGTAACAATATCTGAATTGGCAAGTTGTATTTCGTTGAGTTTCTCGAAGCCCCAGCTCCATAAGCCGATAGTAATAGGCTGGCTTGGGTTTACTGCTCTTGCCCACAGGATGGTATTTTTTAGTAAGGGGATAGAAGTTTCTAGTTTTCCGCTATTTCCTGGTTCATTATATAAATCCCATAAAAGCACTCTTTTATCTTTTGCAAACCGAGACAATACTGCTTTTACATACACTTTAAGTTCTGGGAATTTTGTTTCATCTGCATAAGCTGGGTCGCCAGGGTCTTGTAGCCAGCCCGAATTATGAATACCTATTTTTGGTTCAGGTTGCTTGCCTATTGCAGAGGTTTTATTCCAGCAATCATCAAAAAGTACAAACATTGTAGTAATGTGATGTTTATCTGCAATGGTTAAGTACTGATCAACCCTATTTAAAAATCCTTTTGGGTCTTGTTTATAAGCCTTGCTATGCAAAAACACTCTTAATGTATTAAAACCAATTCCCTCTGCCCATCCAAGTTCTTTATCTATGAGAGCAGGACTAAATGTTTCTGCCTGCCACATTTCTAGTTGATTAATTGCATTGTTTGGGATGTAGTTTGCTCCTGTTAGCCATTGATGGTTTTTATACCACTCATTTGCCTTTTTTACTGACCAAACTTTCTTTAGTTGTGCTTTTTGTTGGGCAAAACCAGTTACTGCACAAAATGTGAGGATAAGTATACCGGATAAAAAACGTTTAGTATTCATATTTCTTGGTTGTAGGTTAATTAGAGGGGATTGTTAAATCGATTCCAGTTTTGGATGGGGCGCCAAAATTTGGTGTACCATCTTTGTTCCATGTAAATTTCTGCGCTCGTGGTGATCTAAATCCACCGCAGCCTTGACCAGGTTTATCATTTGCATGATACAGGATCCAATCTTCCTTACCATTTGGCGATTTAAAGAAAGAATTATGGCCTGGAGCGTAAACGCCATTTTCTATTGAAGTAACAAATAGTGGTTTAGGATGTTTTGTCCATGATTTTGCCTTCAAAAAGTCACTTTTGATATCAGCAGAAAGCATTCCAAGTGCGTAATTATCCGTCCAACAACCGCTTGCCGAAAATATGATCAGCAACTTATCCTTATGCACTAGAAATTGAGGACCCTCATTAACGTCGACATGTGGAGGATTATCTGGCGTATTCAAATCTCCATGCTTTTCCCACTCATGGGTTGGCGTAGCAATTTTTATGCGTTCAGAATCAACGGTCCATGGATTTTTTAGGCTAGCGATAAAAATTTCCTGCTTTCCATTTTCATCACCTTCCCAACCCGACCATACCATGTAAAGCTTATTTTTAATCAGTATTACATCCCCATCAATGGCCCATTTGTTTGTTTTATCTGTAACCTGTCCTTTAAATACC
>DATJDT010000174.1:0-10934 GCA_035497275.1 Pedobacter sp. | reverse complement strand
CTAAACTTTTTATCCAGTTGTTTATGCAAATTATCTAAGTTAATAGAGCGGCCTTGAATAAAGGCTTCTTCAACTTTGTTGCTAATCATATCCAAGGCACCTCCTGTAGAAATAAAGAAAGTAGCATCTTTACCTACTGCTAAACTCCCTGTAGTTTTATCAATTCCCATTGCTTTGGCCGCATTTAATGTAATTGTTTTGAGCGCATCTTCTTTACTCATACCCCATGCAGAAGCGGTTCCTGCCATAAAAGGAAGGTTGCGTTGCTGCCAAAAACCATCAATACTTAAAACTACCGTTACACCAGCATTATTTAAAACAGCAGCATTTTTATAAGGCATATTTACATCGTCATCCGCATTGTTAGGTAATGCATGAGGCTGTTTAACAACAACGGGAACATTGTTCGACTTTAAGAAAGCCGTTAATAGATGCGCCTCATCTCCCCCTACAATAACTGGGGTAATACCATGTTTTTTCGCAAAATTTACTGCTGCAACAATGTCTTTTTGAGCATTTGCTGTAATAAAGAGTTTTTGCGTTCCATTGAACAGGCCTTTCATTGCTGCTAAGCGTGTATTGGTTACCGCAGGTGTATTTTCACTGTACATTTTCGCCTGACTAAAAAAAGTATTTAATTCAGCAATTACATTGTTTACACGTTCATTTGGATCTCCAAGAGCAGCACCCGCACCCATTCTACCACCGCCAAATCCCCTGCCTCTAGGTACGGCTGGCCATGACATGTGCATTGCATCTTCTTTTTTAATTACGGCATCTTCCCAGTTCCATGCATCTAATTGCACAACAGAAGAACTGCCAGCAATAGAACCGCCTGCAGGTGTAATTTGTGCCATTAAAATACCGTTGCTCCTTAAAGTAGCAGGAACTTTTGAGTCTGTCTTATAAGCTATTAATGCTCTTATGTGTGCATTGTTTTCTCCTAGCTCACGCTCATCAATGGTCGCCTTAACGGATTCAATTTCTACTAAGCCTAAATTGGTAATTGGGGCGATAAAGCCTGGGTAAATGTGCTTCCCGCTAGCGGTAATTAACCTTGCGCCGTCCGTGCTAAACTTTACCACAGTAGCATCACCAATACCGGTTATTTTCCCCTTTTCTAAAGTAATGTATCCATTCGGGATTACTGTACCATCGCCGGTGTGGATCGTTGCACCCATAACGATAATCCTCTGGCTTTGTGCTTTTGCTGGAGAGATATTTGCCTGTCCGTAAGCTATACTAATCGAGGCAAATAACGCAATAGCTGTGCTTATATATTTATTCATGATTGTGTTCTCCTTCCGTTTTATTTACTTCAGCCCAATAGTCTTCTTCCGATTCGCAATGATAAAGACGTGGAGGCGCTTGCCCGAAAGAACGTTGGGTGCGTGCTCCAGCAGTTTTGCTTTCTAATAATTTTTGAATGATCCGCGCTTTCTCCGCATTTTGTGCTTTCTGTAAAGCAGCGTCACGATCTATATCCCAATAGGCAACGCCATCTACAAAGGTCTTTTCGGCTTTTGCATAAATAGACAACGGATTGGCCGACCAAACAACTACATCTGCATCTTTACCAGGTTTTAAACTGCCAACCTTATTGTCGATGTGCAGCATGCGAGCTGGATTTAAGGTTACAAACTTCAAAGCTTCTACTTCAGGTACACCACCATACAATACAGATTTTCCAGCTTCTTGATTTAACCTACGTGCCATTTCAGCATCGTCAGAGTTAAAAGCAGTTGTAATGCCTACGTTATGCATAATTTTACCATTGTATGGGATAGCTTCTTGAACCTCCATTTTATAGGCCCACCAATCAGAGAAGGTAGAGGCAGCAATACCATGGGCCTTCATTTTATCGGCTACTTTATAACCTTCTAAAATGTGCGTAAACGTATTGATCTTAAAACCTAAGCTATCGGCAACATGGATCAACATGTTGATTTCACTTTGTACATAAGAGTGGCAAGTGATGAAACGCTTATTGTTTAGGATTTCTACTAAAGCATCTAATTCTAGGTCTCTACGTACGTTACTTCCTTTTGTAGCTAATGCTTTTTCATATTCTTTAGCACGGGTAAAAGCATCAATATATACTTGTTCCACACCCATACGTGTTGATGGGAAACGTTGGTTGTTTTGAGAAGAACTTTGCTTTACATTTTCACCTAGTGCAAATTTGATGAAGCCATCAGCTCCAGCAAACTTTAATTCTTCAGGTGTTTTGCCCCAACGAAGTTTGATTAACTGGCTTTGTCCACCAATCGCATTGGCTGAACCGTGTAAAATTTGGGAAGAAGTAACTCCTCCAGCTAACTGGCGGTAAATATTTACATCTTCTGAGTTGATAATATCCGCAATGCGAACTTCAGCAGAATTCGATTGACCACCTTCATTGATACCGCCAGATCCGGCAATATGTGAGTGCTCATCAATTAAGCCGGCAGTGATGTGCTTTCCGGTTGCATCAATTACCTTTGCCGAACCAGCTGATAGATTTTTACCAACCGCTTTAATCTTACCACCTTCTAAAAGGACATCTGCATTGGTCAAGATTCCTTCTTTCTCGTTGGTCCAAACAGTAGCATTCTTTAGTAATACGTTTTCTTGTACAGGTATTGTTTCGTTTCCAAATGCAATGAATGGGAAAATTAAACCACCTTTGGAAGCCAAGGGTTTTGCTGGTTCATCACGTTTTGGTGTTTCCTTTGCAGCTTCTTTAAAAGTGCCATTCCATGAGCCTGACGCTAGTCCGTTGATCATTACATCACCGCCAAAAGCTACAGGATTAATAGCCGTTAAATATCCGCTTAAGCGAACATCTCCAACAGGGTTTTTTCTTGAGTTAAAATTGATATTCACCCAATCTCCGTTTCTGATCAAAGTAGCGTTCATTTTCGCGCTATCAGCGCCTAATCTTTCAATTGCTGCAGTAGGAGCAGTAGCTGAACCGGTAATTTTTAATAAGGCACTACCCAGTCCATCGATATTTAACGAATAAGTTCCACGTAAATCAGTTACATCCATTTTGCTTACTACAAAACGCTTGCCCTGAACCCAGTTCTCATAAATGATGTTTCCAGTTTTGAAAATATTATCAGAGGTAATCAAGAAGTTGGCCAATTTACCTTTTTCAATGGAGCCAACCTTGTCACTCACACCTAATATTGCTGCGGGGATTTCAGTAACCGACATCAAGGCTTGCTTTTCTGTTAGGCCATTTGTAATCGCTTGCTGAATATTGGTCCAAAATTCTTTAGGTGTTTCTAAACCAAATGAAGTTAAGGCAAACTTAATACCCGCTTTTTCAAGTACTCCAGGATTGGTAGGGGCTAATTCCCAACCTTTCAATTGAGCTAAACTTAAATTCCTTGCTTCGGTTGGGTCTTCCACATCAAAAGCTTTAGGGAAATTGATGGGAATAATCAGGGTTGCACCCGTTGCTTTAACAGCATCAATGCGCTGGTATTCATCACCAGTAGATTTAATGATGTACGATTTTCCAAATTCTTTAGCCACTTTATCGGCACGCAATATATTTGCCCAACCATCGGCTTCAAATAACTGTGGTAAAGTTTGTTGTTTATTGAACTGCTCTAAAGAAATATTATATTCTTCTTTTTGGCCTTTGTACCAATTTGCATCTAAATATGTTTGGCGTAGTAAGGAAATTGAACCCATCAATGATGAGGGATAATCGTTACTTGAAGTACCTCTATTAAATGAATAATTTGCAGCACTTTGGTCGTTTAACATTACGTCGTTTTCTCTGCCATCTGCTAAAGTAACAGCAGCCGACGTACCACGAGCAATGCCATCTCTACTAATTGAATTTACACTTCCAAAGCCAGCTTTACGCAAATCATCTGCTTTTTTCGCATCGATTGCAAAGATGTTTTTGACTTCAACTTCAGCGCGGATACTTTCATTCCAGCCATATGGGCCTTTTTTTGTGGAGGTAAATACAGATTGACGATTTCCAAAACCTCCAGCTGGCGCCGAACGGGTAGCTTCTGTAATTCCGTACGATGTAAATGCATCAATTAACGAAGGATAAATGTATTTCCCCTTCAGGTCTATCACTTGATATCCTTTCGGAATTGAAGTTCCAGTACCGACTGATTGAATGGTTTTGTCTTTGATTAGCAACACGCCATTGCTAATAGTTTGATTGGCATTAACTACAATGTTTGCATTAGTAAAAGCATACATTCCTGGTCTGATGTCATAAGAGCCGTTAACAGGGTAAGTTTGCTGTGCAAACAAAAAAGCAGTAGAAAATACCAGCGCGAGCGCAAGTAGAATTTTCTTCATAAATTTTAGTTTTAATATGTTTTAAAGCTATTGATAAATAAAGATTTATCGTGTATCTAACTTTTATTTTACAGTGTTCTTTAAACAAAAGAGCTGCACAGTTTCTCTGGCAGCTCTTTTGGGAAATAGATGATCAACTATTAAAATCCATATCTAACACCTAACTGTATTTGCCAAGGATTACCAGAAGGATTAATTACACCAGAGTGGTTTACTCGGTAGTTAAATATTTTGTTTGTAGTATCGAAACTTGGTAAGGCGGGATTGCCATTTGCGGCTGGTACTCCAAGTGCGTATAGCGCCGAGTTGCCCAAGTTTTCGGTTACACCCCATTTCTTTTTAATTAAGTTGCCTAAGTTGAAAATATCGCCAGAGAATTCAATATTTTGTTTTTTAGTAATCATAATTTTCTTTGTTATCCTTAAATCTACTAAGCCATTGAAGCCGTTTTCCCCGCCATTACGTGCAGCAATTTGCCCTTCGTACTTTAAGATATAATCTTTTATACTCTGACTTGCCAAAGGATTGTCTAATAATGCTTGTAAACCCGCTTTAACATTTGGAAGGGTATTAGGGTTATTTCTGTCAAAAATGTAGGCTAAGTCGTTGGTGGTAACAAAATCTCCATTGTTATTTGCTCCAGAGGTTAACGTATATCTAGTACCTCCAATTCCCGAATAACGAACACCAATGGTAACACCTTTAAAAGTAGGAAGCGTTCCGTAGATCACTACCTTATTGCGGAAGTGATTGTCCGAATAACTAATTGCGTCCAAGTTTCTAGGGTCATCTCTTACCGGAAGGTTTAATGTTGCAGTGTTGGCCACGTTTCCATTGAATGAGGTATTATCCTTCGCATCATTTATCGTGTAGCTAGCAGTGATTTGGCCGTCTTTAAAGTACTGCCATGAGGCGTCTAATACTACCGCAAATTGGTTTACCCTACCTTTGCTATTCAATTCTAATACCCTGCCAAATTGATTACTTAAACGACCAGTTTTCCAATCAGCAGTTCCGTTTGTTGTAAAAGTTGGAACATAAACTCCTCTTCCACCTTCATTGTTTAATGTAAAAAATGGATTTGCAACCATGTTTCTATCTACATACATATAGTTATGACGGCCTAGTGTAGCATAGCCAGTAAGTCCAATTCTCAATTTATCGTTAATGATCTTGTTGTAAGATAAATTGGCTTTATAGATAACTGGTAATTGGGCGTCATCAGCATAAGTATTAATGGTAGGCACTTGAAAATTAGGCAAGCTTGGTGCCGATGCTGAGCCATTTCTATAACCAGGGAAGTTTGGCGTTGGCACATCTGCACCGAAAACGTCAACAGTAGCTAAATGCTTTCCATCAAAGGTTAAATTGTTAATGGTCATGTAGTTGTTTAAGTCAGAGCCAAATATACCTGCACCTAAACGAATGTAGTCAGTATGTTTTTCATTGATATCCCAATCTAACTGAATACGTGGTTGGAGTAAAAGTTGAGAAACTTCATGATCTGTTCTTACTCCAATCGCATTAAATAAAGTCTCGTTTAAGGGAGATTTAGGGTATTTGCTATAATCTAAACGTAAACCACCTGTAAAATCAAGTCCTACGCCTAATTTAGTTTGTACTTGGCCATAGGCTGCAAAATTCCAAATTCCTGCATTTACAGTCGGATCATCTACCAAGGGTACCTCACGGTAAAACCTGTTTGCAATGAGATTATTAAAGTTCTGTAAGGACGTTTGTGCAGCTGCGCCAGTGCCACTATTTGAAAATTCAAAACGACCATTCACTTCGCTACCATATAATGATTCGGCATTGGTATACATTACATCAATACCAAAAGTATATTTAGCTTTATCGGTATTGTAATAAAGGTTATTTACTAGTTGGATAACATTATTGGTAAATGCTTCTTGTCCAAAACGATGGCCACCAAATTGAACACTCGTAGTCTTTTTAGCCCCAGCAATAGTAGATTCTAAATTACCAACAATCGTTCTTGGAATCGATTTGCCAAGCTGATCGCCTTGTTCGCTCGATTGAAAGGTGTATAGATGTTGAACTTTTAACTCATTGGTTAGTTTACTGTTGATACTTGAACGTAAAGTAGCCAATAGGCTATTATCCACGTTTTTGTCGTTACCATAACTTTCATAGAGATTGATAGCGGTGTTATCCGCTAAGCCTAGGGGATTTCTATCGTTGGTATAATTATCTCTAATGGTTAGTAGATTTTTATCATTAACCTGCCAATCCAATCTTAAAAATCCTGCATCAGTACCACGCTTTTTATCGAAAGTCCCGAATTGGGGTTCGCTAGATACGCCGTATTTCGCACGAGCGATATCTACCAAACTGTTTAACGTGGCATTGGTGATATTGTACCTCGCCTCGTCTGCTGGTGATTTAACGTCGGCAATAATTAATGGACGTGCATCTTTTTGATGATCCCAACCAACGAAATAGTGTAACTTATCTTTGATGATCGGTCCGCCTAAAGTAAAACCGTATTGATAAGTAGAGAAATCATTATCTCTTTTAACGCCCCTGATATCATAGCTACTAGCCAATTTGTCTGCGCGACCATATATAAAACCGCTACCACTAATCTCATTCGTTCCAGCCTTAGTTACCGCACTAATGGTTCCCCCTCCTGCGCGACCGAAAGTAACATCATAAGCATTGGTAACAACTTTAAATTCTCTAACAGATTCGATCGATATGGAGTAGGGTGCACCACTTCTACTTGTTGTGCTGCCTGCAGATGTTGGGTTCTTGGCACTCATCCCATCGATGGTATAATTGGTAGATGATCCTAGTTGACCTGAAATACCACCGCCACGACTTAAGGGCGATAGATCCATTAAATTGGAGAAATTACGGCCATTTACAGGAAGCTGATTCATGGTTTTGGATGAAATTTCTGTTGAAGCCCCAAATTGCTGAACCTTATTCCTTAGGCCATTTCCATTAATTTGTACTGCTTCTAGCGTTTGTGCTGCTGCCTGCATATTAATAGATACTTTAACTGCATCTCCTTGATTTAAGGTAAAGCCTGATCTCGTTTGTTCGCCTAATCCAATGAAACTGGCTTTTACGGTATAAGGACCTCCCAATGGTAACTCTTTGAAGGTAAATTCACCACTGCCATTGGTGCTCGATTTGGTGGTAAAACCCGTTGATTCGTTTTTGATTATCACAGTTGCGCCAGGAATTGGCTTCTTTTGATCGTCGGTTATGACACCAGAAATTGATGCCTGAGTAGTTTGCGCTGATACGCTTAGGGTTGCAAAAAAGCAGACCAGAAGCATTGCGATGGAAAGGATTCGATTGGTCATAATTTAGTTAATTTATATTTGGTTGAGTTTGTAGTCTATTTCGTTTATAATCGCTTATCGGAAATTAACATTACATTAACTTTCGTTTAATAATCAATTAGGTATAAACGAAACTAAAGATAAAATATTAAATTAAAAAGGAATTTTTATTATATTTTCATTAAGATGGGCCAAGAATAGTCTTAGTGCTATTTTTATGAAATTACCTGATTCACTGTTTGTTATAAAATCAGCAAAATACTTGTATAGCTAGCTATCAAATGCTATTCATCAAATAAAGCAAAATAAGCATACGGAATAATATGAAATTGATTTCATTGAGATTTCAGCCATACTTGAAATAAATCCTGACTATTCTATAAATTATAAAGGCTAATTCTCTTATTTGAAATAAAAAATAAACAAAAGAAAAGCTAATAAGCAATTGAGGATCTTTTTGCAAGGCTCTTAAATTATTGGTATGTTTGAGTAAATAAAAATATCATGACTTTATACGAAATATTAAAAAATGCTCATTCAGGATGGCGATATGTAGTTATTATTTTGCTATTTGTGGCAGTAATTACCGCTTTAAAAGGTTGGTTAGGCGCTAAAAGTTATACGGAAGGAAATAGGAAATTAAATGTGTTTACCTTAATTAGTGCACATATTCAATTAGTGTTCGGTATAGTATTGTACTTTTTGAGCCCTTTAACCAAAGGACCGATGGGTGAGGCAATGTATCGCTACTGGAAAGTGGAGCACATTAGCATGATGATTTTGGCTATAATCCTAATCACAGTTGGGAATGCTCAATCGAAGAAGATTGTTGACGAGACGGGTAAGCATAGAGCAATCGGCATATATTTTGGATTAGCCTTCTTATTTATTATCGCTGCTATTTTTATGATGGTAAATAGTGATCCAAGCAAAAGTTGGTTAGGGATTAACTAGGCTTGAACGTTAGGATTTGGAATTTAGTATATCCCTTTTTATAATCCTTTGAGCTGTAAGTATATTTATTTCAAAAAAAACACTAAAATATTTTGTTTACTTAACTTTTTGTATATTTTTGCTGCTCGATGATTAACAATATACATACATGGCAATGGCGTTTAATTCTAACAAGAGTTATGTCGAAGCTTTGTGTACCTTATAGTTTATCAACCTAAACCTAAACTTAAACCACATTATCAAACCCGACGTAACCACACGCCGGGTTTTTTGTTTTGGAGGGCCTGATATCTATTGTCGTCATTGCGAGGAGTTAGCGTATATGGAATAAAGAGCTTGGTGGCGAAAAGTGAAAAATTTAAAAATGAACAACAAAAACAAATGAAAACATATCAAATAAAATCATACTCGAAAAAGCGTTTAGCGGATACAACTACACCTGTAAGTATTTACCTACGCCTGCGTGATGTATTTCCAAATACTATTTTGTTAGAAAGTTCTGATTATCATAGCCGTGAGAATGCGACTAGTTATGTATGCGCCGAGCCGGTAGCAGGAATAATTTTAAATGATGAAGTATTGAACATTTATTTTCCTGATGGAACAAAGGAAAGTAAAAGAGATTTCGTTCTAACTTCGGAAATAGCTGAATTTAAAGCGAGATTTGCTCAGATAGATCCAGTAAAAGACAAGCATATATCAACAGGATTATTTGGTTATTTTACTTGGAATGCCATACCTCATTTTGAAGATATTGCGTTTACTGCTACAACACCAGACGATGATAAAATTCCATGTATGCAGTATCATGTTTATCGATATATTATTGCAATAGATCACTTTAAAAATGAGGTTACACTGGTAAAAAATGTATTTAATGAAGATGATGATGAAGATCTGTCCAAAATAGAATACCTTATTCAAAATAAGAACTTTCCCGAATATAGCTTCGAAGCTACCGGTAAAGAAGAATCGAACCTAACAGATGAAGGTTTTATGTCTATGGTTGATCAGTTAAAGAAACATATCTACAGAGGAGATGTTTTTCAAATTGTACCTTCAAGAGCATTTAGTCAGCGGTTTTTAGGGGATGAATTTAATGTTTACCGTTGTTTGCGTTCCATCAATCCATCTCCTTACTTATTCTATTTTGATTATGGTAGTTTTAAATTATTTGGTTCATCGCCTGAAGCACAAATTACCGTTAACAATAATACAGCTAGCATTTTTCCTATTGCTGGAACATTTAAGCGAACCGGGAATGATGAGGAAGATGCTATATTAGCCAAAAGGCTTGAAGAGGATCCAAAGGAAAGTGCTGAGCATGTAATGTTGGTAGATTTGGCCAGGAACGATTTGAGCAGGCACTGTAACGCAGTTGAAGTAAAATCTTTTAAAGAAGTACAGTACTATTCTCATCTAATTCATTTGGTTTCGAAAGTAAGTGGCAATTTACAAGATGGCGTAAGTGCATTTAAGGTGGTTGCCGATACTTATCCTGCAGGTACATTAAGTGGGGCCCCGAAATACAAAGCCATGCAACTGATCGATCAGTATGAGCAATTGGGTCGCAACTTCTACGCAGGTGCTATTGGGTACATGGGCTTCAATAATGATTTTAACCATGCTATTATGATTAGAACTTTTATGAGCAAAAATAACCAATTACATTACAGAGCGGGAGCCGGAATTGTAGCCGATTCTGTGGCAGAAAGTGAGTTGAATGAGGTAAATAATAAGATTGCTGCGTTAAGGAAAGCAATTTCAATGGCAGAGGGAATTTAAAGAGTTAATGGAAATGAATAAAGATCATAAAGGAACAGTTCTGGTAATCGATAACTACGATAGTTTTACCTATAATTTGGTGCATTTGATAAATGAACTGGGTTTTGAAGCAGTAGTATGGAGAAACGATAAGTTTGAATTAGCAGATGTAGCACAATACGATAAAATATTGCTTTCGCCCGGGCCAGGAATACCTGTTGAGGCTGGGTTATTATTAGAGGTGATCAAAACATATGCTGCCAGCAAAAGTATCATGGGTGTTTGTTTGGGTCAGCAGGCAATAGCCGAGGCTTTTGGAGGCTCGCTGCTTAATTTAGGCCGACCAATGCATGGCATCGCAACTCCTATTAGCGTATTAGATCAAACAGAGTTAATTTTTAACAATTGCCCTGAGCTAATTGAGGTTGGCCGTTATCACTCATGGGTAGTTAATCCAGCAGATTTGCCGAGTAGCTTAAAAATTACTGCGGTAGACGGCGATGGGCAGATCATGGCATTACGTCATGCGCAATACGATGTTTGTGGGGTACAGTTTCATCCAGAAAGCGTACTTACACCAAGTGG
>DATJDT010000173.1:0-8333 GCA_035497275.1 Pedobacter sp. | reverse complement strand
AGGATTTCCGTTCTCAAGAGCAGCTTTCATTTGTGGTGAAATATTATCTACCATTGGGTTGATTAATAATACACCAGCAGCCTTGTTGTCCAATAGGTATTTAATTTTTGCTTGTGTATTTCCAGCGCCAGATGGTGCACGACGAGTAGTTCCAGGAGCAGGAGCAGTAGGCGCAGGAGCAGTAGGATCACCTGTAGCGAAAATCATCACGATTTTGCCTTCAACATTTTGTCCTTCATACTCATTAAAACCTTCTTTACTTAAGCCATAGCCTGCAAATAAAACTGTATTAGCTTTTACATCATAACCTTTAGCACTTACAGTGTTAGGGGTAATATAGTAATCTTTTAAGTTCTCTTTGGTTTGTCCATTTACAGCCAACACAGATTTGCTCAAACTTAATGAAGCGTAACCTATTTTTTGGAAATAAGGATCAGCTCCATCTTTCACTGGGCCTTTTAAGCCAAAGCTTTGAAATTGTTTTTTAATATACTCGGCAGCCATCCAAGCTCCTTTTTTCCCAGTTTCTCTTCCTTCATATTCATCAGAAGCTAAGATAGAAAGATGATCATGCCCTCTTTCCTTGGTAATGGTTTGGCTAAATTTGATAGCGTTTTTGTCTTGCGCTACCGCACTGAAACTCAGCATTACTGCTAAGCCGGTGTATAATAATGGTTTTTTATTCATTTTGATTAGTTTTATAGGGGGGTATAAGTTAGCAGGATATTTTATTCACTCTATTTGCATGTCTTCCACCTTCAAAGTCAGTGCTGAAAAATGTATCAACCATCTCTTTAGCTAGTGATTCTGAAACAAATCTCGCCGGAATGCAGATAATATTTGCATTGTTATGTTGTCTTGCTAATGAAGCCAACTCGTTGAGCCAGCAAATTGCTGCTCTAATATGCTGATGCTTATTTGCAGTAATAGCTACTCCATTTGCACTTCCACATACTAAAACTCCGAAATCGAACTCGCCGTTTTCAACCGCAGATGCTACGGGGTGGGCAAAATCTGGATAATCAACCGAATCTAGCGAATGGGTTCCAAAGTCTTTAATTTCAAAGCTACTTAAATGGTCTTTTAACAACTCTTTGTAGTCAAATCCAGCATGGTCTGCACCGATGGCAATTTTTAATTTTTTATCTGTTGACATTTCTCAAATTTATGTAGAATAATAAAGATTATGCGTAAATTTTTTGTTGCGCTAGTTTTTATAAAACTCTTTTTCCGCTATTAATTTTTTCTTTTGAATGTTGGCCGAAATCATGATACTTAGTTCATATAAGAAGAATAAAGGCATAGCTACAATCATCATGGTAAATGGATCCGCTGTAGGGGTTATAACAGCAGCTATCACTAAGATTAATACAGCGGCATATCTTCTGTTTTTTCTCATAAACTGTGGTGTCATTACCCCAAGTTTAGAGAGTATAAAGATAACAACCGGCAGCTGAAAAATTATACCAGTTCCCAAAGTTAGTGTAAGAACTGTAGATAAATAGGAGTCGATTGTAAAGGTATTTTGAATGCTAGGGTCAACAGTGAAATTAATCAAGAAGTTGATAGACCATGGGGCGATAAAATAGTAACCAAATAAAACCCCACATAAAAATAATACCGAAGCAAAGAATACAAAGCCTTGTGATGATTTCCGTTCAGTTTCTAATAAGGCAGGTTTAATGAAGAGCCAGATTTCAAATAGGAGATAGGGTACACCTAAAATTAATCCCGCGGTAATACAGGAAGTCATCTGTAAAGTAAACTGACCAGACATTTCTGTATTGATAATTTTTGCATCAATTTTGGTGATGCAAAAATCTTGCGCCAGAGAAGGAAACATTGCAGCTAATTTACATCCCATTCTATAAGTCCAAAATGTTGGATCTTTTGGACCCATGATAATCTTACTCCAAATAAAGTCAGAGAAATAAAATGCCCCGATGGTAAGCAAGGTAACTACTGCCAATGCTCTTAATAGATGTTTACGTAAGATGTCTATATGGTCAAAAAAAGACATTTCTGCCTCTAGGCTCTGTCCTTTATTCTTAATAGAATCAAATAGATTCTTTGTTTTATGCTCGCTCATTGAAATTTGTTAGTAAACAAAAATACCATTTACTTTGACAAGTTTGTCAAAGTGAATGGTATATACGATCAAAATTTATATAAAGATGATTTTATTCTGAAAATTCGAATGTTTCCATAAACTTAGTGGTAAAATTTCCTGCTCTAAAGTTAGGATCTTTCATCAATTTCAAGTGGAATGGAATGGTTGTTTTAACGCCTTCAATTACAAATTCACTTAAGGCACGTTCCATAGTGCAAATTGCTTCTTCACGTGTTTGCGCAACACAAATTAATTTAGCAATCATCGAATCGTAGTTTGAAGGGATTTGGTAACCTGCATACACATGGGTATCAACACGCACACCGTGGCCACCTGGAGAGTGGAAGTTAGTGATTCTACCTGGTGATGGCCTGAAATTGTTGAATGGATCTTCTGCGTTAATACGGCATTCGATCGCATGCATATTTGGAACATAGTTATTTCCAGAAATTGGAATACCTGCCGCTACCTTAATCTGCTCTTTAATTAGATCGAAGTTAATTACTTCTTCTGTTACCGGATGCTCTACCTGGATACGGGTATTCATCTCCATGAAATAAAAGTTACGATGTTTGTCTACCAAAAACTCAACAGTTCCAGCACCTTCGTAATTTACCGCAATTGCACCTTTGATAGCCGCAATACCCATTTTCTCTCTTAACTCTGGAGTCATAAAAGGAGATGGAGCTTCTTCGACTAATTTTTGGTGGCGACGTTGAATAGAGCAATCTCTTTCTGATAAATGACAAGCTTTACCATATTGATCACCAATAATCTGGATTTCAATGTGACGTGGATCTTCAATATATTTTTCTAGATATAGTCCGTCGTTTCCAAAAGCTGCACCCGATTCCTGACGAGCACTATCCCATGCATTCTCAAATTCTTCATCTTTCCAAACAATGCGCATTCCTCGGCCACCGCCACCGGCAGTTGCTTTTAAGATGACAGGATAGCCCATTTCTTTGGCGATTTCAATGCCTTCTTTAACACTTGACAGTAAACCCTCAGATCCAGGAATTGTTGGTACGCCGGCAATTTTCATGGTCTCTTTAGCAGAAGCTTTATCACCCATGCCATTGATCTGTTCAGGTGTAGCGCCTATAAATTTAATCCCATAATCACGGCAAACTGAAGAAAACTTAGCATTTTCTGAAAGGAAACCATAGCCAGGATGGATAGCATCAGCATTGGTTAATTCGGCCGCCGAGATAATATTTGGAATACTTAAATAAGAATCTTTGCTAGGAGGGGGACCAATGCACACCGCCTCATCAGCAAAGCGCACATGTAAGCTCTCTCTATCTGCAGTTGAGTAAACGGCAACCGTTTTTATCCCCATTTCTTTACAGGTACGAATAATACGCAAAGCGATTTCGCCCCTGTTAGCAATTAATATTTTTTTAAACATAATATGCGATAAACTTTGACAAGCTTTTAAAGATCGTCAAAGTTGAGTTATTAAATAGGTTCTACTAAGAATAAAGGTTGGTCGTATTCTACCGGTGATGCATTATCAACCAATACTTTGACGATACGTCCAGCAACTTCACTTTCGATTTCGTTAAATAATTTCATTGCCTCGATGATGCAGATTACTTTGCCTGCAGCAATTTCGTCACCTACGTTTGCAAATGAAGGTTTATCAGGGCTTGATGAACGGTAGAAAGTACCGATCATTGGTGATTTGATGGTGATATATTTTGAAGTATCGTCAGCTTCTGGAGCTGCAGCTGCTTTAGTTTCTACTGCAGGTGCTGCTGCTGCCTGTTGTACAGGTGGAGCTGCTACTGGTGCAGGCACGGCTGCATTTACATAAACTGGTGCTTGGTTAGTTTTGATAGTAATTTTGAAGTTTTCTTGCTCAATGGCAACTTCATTTACCCCCGACCGAGAAACAAATTTAATGAGTTCCTGAATTTGTTTGATATCCATTCTTTTGATGTTATGTTAAAAAAATTGGTGTTAAGTTAACTAAGTTATTATTTTTTTTTAGTTTTTAGGTGATTGGTTTTTTAGTTTTTTGGATAGTGTTTTTACAATTTCAACTAACCAAACAACCAACCCACTAACAACCAATTAACTATTGTAAGCCCACTTTAAATAAACAGACCCCCAAGTAAAGCCTCCGCCAAATGCGGCCAATATTACATTGTCTCCTTTTTTAAGCTTACTTTCCCATTCCCATAAACAAAGTGGGATTGTTCCGTTGGTTGTGTTTCCGTAACGTTCTATATTGATCATTACTTTATCCGTGCTAACGCCCATTCTTGAGGCTGTTGCGTCGATAATACGCTTATTCGCTTGATGAGGCACTAACCAGGCTACGTCATCAGAAGTTAAGCTGTTCCGTTCCATAATTTCGGCAGCAACATCAGCCATGTTGGTCACAGCAAATTTAAATACTGCCTGACCCTCTTGATGCACAACGTGTTCGTTATTGGTAACCGTTTCGATACTCGCCGGGCGCGCAGATCCGCCGGCTTTTTGACCTAAATAATTCCTTCCAGCACCATCCGTTCTCAAAATAGAATCTTGGATGCCTAAGCCTTCTTCATTTGGCTCTAATAAAGCGCAGCCACAGCCATCTCCAAAAATGATGCAGGTAGTACGGTCTTGATAATTGATAATTGACGACATTTTATCGCCGCCAACTACTAATACTTTTTTATGTTTTCCCGACTCAATAAATTGAGCGCCGGTTGTTAATCCAAATATAAATCCTGAACATGCAGCTTGTAAATCGTAGCCCCATGCATTTTTTGCGCCAATTTTGTCGGCCAAGATATTTGCCGACGCAGGAAATGGATAATCGGGAGTTGTGGTACAAAAAATGATCAATTCAATTTCTTCAGCACTAATACCTCTTTTTTTAAGCAAACCATTAACGGCTTCAACAGCCATATCTGAAGTACCTAAACCTTCTCCTTTTAATATTCTTCGCTCTTTAATGCCAGTTCTAGAAGTGATCCATTCGTCAGATGTTTCGACAATGGTTTCCAGTTCATGATTAGTCATGATATAGTCGGGGACATAACCATTAACTGCAGTAATAGCAGCGTGAATTTTATTCATTTCTATTTGATTTTAATTATTGGAATGCGGCTTGTATTTTATTAACCAATCCGGTATTGATCATATCCCTTGATTGGAAAATCATATTTTTAATAGCTAGCGGACTTGAAATTCCATGGCCGATTAAAACTGGTGCATTTACACCTAAAACTGGGCTTCCGCCATAGTTTTCATAGTTAAATCGGTCAAAAAACTCATCCTTTAAACCTTTTTTAATGGTCAATACATAAAATGATTCAGCTAGCTTAAGCATTACATTTCCTGTAAATCCATCACAAACAATTACATCGGCTTTATCATTAAATAAATCTCTACCTTCTACATTCCCCACAAAGTTGAAAAGCTTAGTTTGCTTCATTAGGCGATGACTTGCCAAGGTTATCATGTTTCCTTTTTCGTCTTCTTCGCCAATGTTCATTAACGCAACCTTAGGATTTTCGATTTGCATGATATGTTCTGCATACAGGCTACCCAATACCCCAAACTCTAATAAGTTATCGGGTTTGCAGTCGGCATTAGCACCTACATCTAAAAGTAAACCTGTTCCACCTTTTAATTTAGGTACAATTGTACAAAGGCATGGTCTTGAAATACCGGCAATTGGTTTAACGCTAAAAACAGCGCCAACCAGCATGGCGCCCGAATTACCTGCGCTTGCAAATGAATCTATTTTGCCTTCTTTTAATAACTGGAAACCTATAGCAATGCTTGAATTTGGCTTTTGAAGAATAGCCTTAGTGGGGTGTTCACCCATACCAATCACCTCATCTGTATGATGATATTCGAAGTGATCAGGATTGAATCCCTGTTCCAAAAGAAGAGGTTTAATCTGCTGGGTATCTCCAATTAGCACAATATGCTCATCAGAGTTGAGGGATTGATGAGCAGCTATCGCTCCCAAAACGATTGCTTTGGGAGCATAGTCTCCGCCCATTATATCGAGACCTATTTTCATAGTAAAAATCTTTCGTGTATAAGACTAGGTCTAAGTTAAACTTAAACCAATGGAAACACAAAAATTTTATTAGAAAATTAACCTATTGAAGTGTTTTCTATAACTAATTTACCGTTGTAGTATAAGTTACCATCAACATTGTATGCATGATGAGGAACGTGTACAGCGCCTGTAGTTTGGCAAGTTGCCAAAGAAGGAGCTACAGCCTTGTAATGCGTTCTTCTTTTATCTCTTCTTTGTTTCGAAATCTTGCGTTTTGGATGTGCCATTGCTGTTTATTTAATTTATTATTTTAATTTTTTTAACGCTGCCCAACGAGGGTCGTCGCTTTGTTCTTCTTCTTTTTCGGTGCTTCCACTTGCTAACTTGGTTAAGGTTGCAACCATTTCTTGATCACACTCTTGGTTAACTTGTTCGCACTTGTTAATATAAGGTATTGCTACAGTGATAAATTCGTAAATTAACTCCGAAACATCAATAGCACTTTCCTTTTTACTTAGCACGATAATCTCTAAATCATCACTTTCTAAGTTATCTTCAGCAAACTTAATAATCTGCCTTTCTTTAATTTCAATTGGCTGAGCAAACTCAGTCAAACATTTATCACAGTTTAATTGAATAGTTCCTTCAATTTGGAAATGCAAAATCAACATGGTCTCTTGTTTGTCAAGGTCGACCGTTGCTTTTAGCGCTCCATCTTTTACCAAAGAGTACTCAAATGCATCAAAAAAGCTTTTATCAATCTCAAACTCGAATTGATGTTTGCCCAATTTTAAGCCTGTAAACGGGATTGAAAATTGTTTTAATGCCTTCAATTGTAACTAAATTTTAGCCTGCAAAGGTAGAAAAATATTTTATTAAAATGAAAGAATTTTTGGAAAAAGGTTCATTAATGTTTCGATTGCTCTTTCATCATCTTTAACATCATCTCTTTCTTTTGTTCGGGCGTCATATTTTTTATTTTTTCTGGATCAATGGTTATACTGCTTTTCTTATAACCAGCAGGGATCGAAAATAACGAAGCATCAAGCGTTTTATTTTCAAATTTTACCAGCTGCATGGAGATGGTTCTTGCATTAGCTCCTGGAGTTTGAAAAACAATTTTAGCAAGTATTCCGGTAATGCCTTTGCTTTTTAGCTCGTTCATTACTTTTAAACTGGTTAATTGGTTATTGCCACTAATCGGGAAATTAAAAGCAGGTAGATCTTTAGTGTACCAAGCATCCCATGATTTGCCTTCTGATGTCATTCTAACGTGTGTACAGTTATAAGCGCCAACTTTTTCATTTCCTACAACTTTAATAACTATATCTTTAGCGTTAATATTTGTAGGGGTTTTCGTTTCGGTGTAAATTTTATTTAACGAATTAAATGTGTAGGAAACGTTTGGGTTGCTTTTAAGGAACAAGATCGTATTATTAACTTTCATACCGCCCATATTCATATTCATTTCCGTTCTGAAACTACCATTTTTGCCATAGATTTTACAAACGATAGGTATGTTGCTAATGCCCGTCATCTGATATTCAGCATACATGTCTCCTGCATGTACAGCAGAAGAAAAAAGAATTAAAACAAATAAATTGCTAAGTAAACGTAGTGAGGTTTTCATAAGCTTAGGTTTTTGGCTGTTTCTTAAAGTTGCAAATTTTCTGCCTTAATTTGCATCATCTTTCACATCACTTGCTGTTTCAATAATTTTTCCGCCCGAGCGTAGCTGATTGCTAAGTAAATTTTCTTGTTCTCTACGGTGCTTTACGATGTGTACGGCTGCAAAAAGCGCCTCCATAAAGGAAGTTGGGTCTGCTATGCCTTTACCAGCAATATCATATCCTGTCCCATGATCGGGAGAGGTGCGTACAAAGTTAAGTCCTGCAGTATAATTTACGCCTGTTTCAAATGCAATAGTCTTAAATGGAATAAGCCCCTGATCGTGGTACATTGCTAAAACGGCATCAAATTGCTTGTAAGTTCCGTTTCCAAAAAAGCCATCAGCAGGGTAAGGTCCAAAACAGATTATCCCCTTGTCAAATGCTTCTTGTATGGCGGGACTAATAATTTCTAGTTCTTCTTTTCCTAAAAGGCCATTATCGCTTGCGTGTGGATTTAACCCTAATACGGCAATTTTTGGCTTCTCGATCCAGAAGTCTTTTTTCAAGCTGTCATTAATTAGCTGTAACTTTTTTACAATTT
>DATJDT010000172.1:0-4276 GCA_035497275.1 Pedobacter sp. | reverse complement strand
ACGTTTAATTAATCCGATCCTTCTAGAAACACGATCTACGTGTACATCGCAGGGACAAACTAAAGCTGAGGTAGGAATAGTATTCCATAACCCAAAATCAACGCCACAATTGTCCTTTCTAACCATCCATCGCAAAAACATGTTTAAACGTTTGCAAGTCGATTTTTGTTTGGGAGAGGAAATATGCTTAATCGTTCTTCTTGGAAAATCTTCTAAGCTAAAAAAATAAGCCCGGAAATGATTCAAAGCTTTCTCGGCCGTAAAATATTCCAGTTCACCCAACATACATGCTGAAGAAGAAAGTTTTACTTCTGATTCCAGCTCTCCTGAAAGATATGCAGGATTAAATTCTTGTTGTGGAAGAAATGCTGTTTCTAAACTTGTTGAGTGTAGGTAATGCTGCTTAAAGAAAGCAACAAAGTATAGCAAATCAGTATCATTAAATGTGCGGTGCTTAAACCCAAGTAAGCCTTTTAGGTCTGCGTTACCATGATGGAGCACAAACTGGTAAGGCTGGTAATCCATCCTCGAGAACAGTTCATTACACTTGTTGATGATCGTTTTGCGCTGCCCCCATGCTAAAATTGCTGCAAAAAATGCAGCAATTTCAATATCTTGTTTAGCCGTGTATTGATGCGGAATACAAATCGGATCATTCATGATAAAGTTTGGCCGATTATATTGGTCAACTTTAAAATCCAGAAAGTCTTTTAGTTCTGAAAAATCCATTTTTTGGGTTAATTGGTTAACTCCATCGCAACAATTAAGAAGTTAGCCCAACATTAAGAAAGTGCTTGCTCCAAGTCTGCTAATAAGTCATCAATATCTTCAACTCCAACGCTTAAGCGCAACAAATTATCGGTTACACCAACTTTTTCGCGGTCTGCTTTAGGGATAGATCCATGCGTCATCGTAGTTGGATGATTAACTAACGACTCTACACCTCCCAAAGATTCGGCTAGAGAGAACACCTTAAAACGTGAAGCTATTCTAAATGTTTCTTGTAAGTCAGCGTCTTTTAAAGTTATCGAAACCATACCGCCAAAGCCACGCATTTGTTTTTTCGCAATAGCGTGATTAGGATGATCTTCAAATCCAGGCCAGTAAATTTTGTCAATTTTTGGATGGTTCTTTAAATAATGAGCCACTTTTTCTCCGTTTTCACAGTGGGCTTTCATTCTCAGATGTAAAGTCTTGATCCCTCTTAAAACCAGAAAAGCATCTTGTGGCCCAGGGGTAGCTCCGCAAGCATTGTACACAAAGAATAAATCTTTATATAACTGTTCATTATTAGTTAAAAGTGCACCCATAACCACATCAGAGTGACCTCCAATATACTTAGTTACCGAATGCATAACGATATCTGCCCCTAAGTCAATTGGGTTTTGAAGGTATGGAGAAGCAAAAGTATTGTCAACCGTTAGGAGAATATTATTTGCCTTTGTAATTTTAGCAACACCTTCAATATCGATAATTCGCATGGTTGGGTTAGTAGGTGTTTCTATCCAAACCAACTTAGTATTTTGATTAATATGTGGCTTAATATTTTCTGGATCTGACAGATCTAAAAAATGAAATTTAATGCCATATTTTTCATACACCTTTGTAAAAATACGATATGAACCCCCGTATAAATCATTGCCAGTAATTACTTCATCGCCAGGCTTCAACAACCTTAAAACTGCATCAGTAGCACCCATTCCACTACTAAAAGCCAAACCATATTTACAATTCTCAAGCGCAGCTAAACAATCTTCCAATGCCTTTCGAGTTGGGTTTGTACCCCTCGAATACTCGTAACCCTTATGCTCTCCAGGCGACTTTTGCCAGTACGTTGAAGTTTGATAAATGGGTGTCATCACCGCACCAGTGGTGGGATCAGGCTCTTGGCCTGCATGGATTGCTTTGGTCGCAAATTTCATTTCATTTATATTGTTCATCATAACTAAAGCGTATTATTTTGTATTTCTGAATTAAACAAATAACCCAAACGTTTACCGGTTGGATAGCCGCTTGCTGCAACAATGGATTGTTTTTGGTGAAGTGTAACATCTTTTACCTGCGCGAAAGCTGGCAGCAATAAATCACTATTGATACAAATAAGGATTGCTCGTTCTAGGATGTCGTTTAATTTTTCCTCGGTAACAATATTCGTGGCGAGGTCATCATACAAAAACCCTAATGCACCCTCACCTTCCACCATAAAATGCTTTTCCTTATTAATTAATATTCTTGCAATTAGCGAGCCCTCGTCCGAAAGTCGATTGTACTTAATGGAATCCGCTAAAAAATTATGCACATAAATAACACTACAATAGCTCAAATCTTCATTTCCTTTTACGTATTGACTTTGCAAAATGGAATGACCATCGCTAAAATTAAAAACATTACTATGCATAGAAATCATCAACACATCACCTGAAAATTTTAAATGTGATTCGAATTGATTAATTTCTTTATAGCTAACCTCTACAGAAGGATCTTTAGTAGTATAATCTTGATATAACTTAGATGCAATCCTAGAAAGTGCCGTCTTCATTTGACCAAATACTTCAGAAGAACTTCTATAGATCGCTTGTTTTAACGAAGCTTTACGTTCTAGTTTATTCAGTATTTCTTGATAGTTTTCTTCTTGCATTTTTTATGATTTAATACTTACGAAGTTTTTTTACCTCTTGACTTACAACTTCGTAAGTCATATTAAGCTAGTACGCTCTTGCAAATAGCACTCTTTGTGTGGATGGTTTTCCAGTTACCATACAAACGCCTTCTTCTTGCTTATTATTTAAAGGGATACACCTAATTGTTGCTTTTGTTTCTTCCTTAATTCTTTTCTCAGTTTCGGATGTTCCATCCCAATGGGCAGCAACAAAGCCTGTTTTTTCGTCAAGTAGAGTTTTAAACTCCTCATAAGAATTAGCTTCGGTGATATGCTCTTCTCTAAACTTAAACGCCTTATTAAAAATACTTGTCTGGATCTCTTCAAGCAGATTAGCAATATACGAATCTAAACCTTCTTGTGGTACAGTAAACTTTTCTTTAGTATCTCTTCTTGCGAGCTCAACAGTACCGTTTTCCATATCTCTACCACCTATAGCTAAACGGATGGGCACACCTTTTAGTTCATATTCAGCAAACTTAAAGCCCGGGCGTTGACTATCTCTATCATCATATTTCACTGAAATACCTAATCCTTTTAGTTTAATGATCAATCCATCAACAAAGCTCGAAATCTTCTTCAGATCTTCATCGCCTTTATAAATCGGAACAATAACAACTTGTATAGGCGCTAGTTTTGGAGGCAATACTAAACCAGCATCATCACTATGAGCCATGATCAAAGCGCCCATTAACCGGGTCGATACTCCCCATGATGTTGCCCAAACGTGCTCTAATTTACCTTCCTTATTAGTAAACTTCACATCAAAAGCCTTAGCGAAATTTTGACCTAAGAAATGTGATGTTCCAGCTTGCAATGCTTTTCCATCTTGCATTAACGCTTCAATACAATAGGTTTCTAAAGCACCGGCAAAACGCTCATTTGCTGTCTTTTTGCCTTTTACTACTGGAACGGCCATCCAATTTTCAGAAAAATCAGCATAAACATCCAGCATTCTCTCTGTTTCTTCAATCGCTTCCTGGGAGGTTGCATGGGCCGTATGTCCTTCTTGCCATAAAAATTCTGTAGTACGCAAAAATAAACGGGTTCTCATTTCCCACCGAACTACATTTGCCCATTGGTTAATTAGCAAAGGTAAATCGCGGTATGATTCGATCCATCCTCTATAAGTATTCCATATAATGGTTTCCGAAGTTGGGCGAACAATTAATTCCTCTTCTAATTTGGCAGTTTCATCAACAACAATATTTCCATTCCCGTCATTCTTCAAACGATAGTGTGTTACAACAGCACATTCAGTGGCAAACCCTTCAACATGGGCTGCTTCCTTTGAAAAATAAGACTTTGGAATAAATAAGGGGAAATAGGCATTACTGTGTCCAGTGTCTTTAAATTTTTGATCTAAAACGGCTTGCATTTTCTCCCAAATGGAGTAACCGTATGGCTTTATTACCATACAACCCTTCACTGAAGAGTGTTCAGCGAGGTCGGCTTTTATAACAATATCGTTATACCATTGTGAATAATCGTCGTTTTTACTTGTAATGCCTTTGCTCATAACTATTTGGAACGTTTTTTGTGTTAAATTTCTTGTATAATAGATTACAAATCTATAAATTTATACCTACAATTTTGTTGCACACACAAACAAAACAC
>DATJDT010000171.1:0-9853 GCA_035497275.1 Pedobacter sp. | reverse complement strand
AAAATTTAAACTGGCTGTATATCCACCACAAGTTAAGGGGGCAGCATCCGAATAAATGCCTAACTTCATTCCCTTTTCATGTAAATAAGTAGCAAGCGCCTTAATTCCCGAAGGAAATTTTTTAGCGTCTGCGATGATATTATTTTTATGATCACGTCCACCCTGCCAACAATCATCTAAAAAAATATACTGGTAACCTGCTTTAACCATTCCACTGGAAACCATCGCATCAGCCATTTCCTTAATATCTCTTTCGTTCGGATTTTCAGACATAATGTTCCAACTCATCCATCCCATTGGCGGCGTTGGAGCCAATCTTACTTCTTGCGCAAAAACTGCATGATTTGTTAAAAGCAGTATGACTATTATTTTAATCTTCAATCCCAAATAATTTGATTCCATGTTATAAGCCCTTGAATAAATTCGTCGACAAATAAATTTTATAATTTTTAATTCTTCCATTCGAATTATCTTGTCTTGGCAATATTCCAACACTACCAATTTCGTAAGTTTTACCTAAATCCAATATAAGCTGATGAGGTGGTTTTGGTGATCGATTCTCCCATTCGGTATGCCAAATACTGGTAAACTGCAAATCGAAAACATTTACTGCACTCCCATCTTCCCCACCAAGCTCTTCACTGTCGGCAAACACTACTTTCCAATTCGTACGCGGTATCTCCTTACCTTTGGCATCATATAAATTAATTTCGGCTATGGTAGTAAATGGTTCATCTTTTTGGGAGGATAGTGCATCTAACGCAAAATACCTTGCCGAAGTTGGTTTAAATGTTACTGTTTGCCATTTGTTGGTATTTTCAAAACTTCCTTCTGCAATTGGCATTAAACCAGTTCCATCCCATCTTTGATTAGCGGTTTTATGTTTTTGTGGCTGCTTTTCATTCACTTGGTCTAATATTGGATGATCTAAAAATGTAAGCTCTGGTTTTAGAAGTCCATACAAATCAAAAACAATAACTTCATTAGCTCCACTTTTTAACCAACTTTTAGGCACTAGCATCGTTTGTGTTGGGCCAATGTTCCAATAACGACTTAAACAGTGCCCATTAACCCAAACTAAACCTTTGTTCCATTTACTTAAATCCAAATAGGTGTCTTCGAGTTTACTTACTGTAAAAGTACCTTTATAAAATCCTGCCTCGGCTTTTTGATTGGAAATAGTTTGGTATTTAACGGGGATAGTTGTCTCACCTAAACGGATTGGGTAATTTTTCCAGTTCTTAAGTTCTGTTTTTGCATTATTGGCAGCAATCATAAATACTTTGCCATGTATACCTTTTCTATCGTGCATGTGCCCCCCATAGTTTACCCTTCCCGTAGCCTCTACTAAAATAGAAAGTTGAGCAGCTTTTGTTCGCGCTGGAATTGCTAAACTGTATTTGCTTTTTCTTCTATCTAAGCTTCCAATCAACTTATTATCGATAAAAACTAATGCATAATCATGGATTTCATCAAAAGTTAAAGTTGTTTTAGCACCCGCAGGCATAACACTTTTATAAATAATACAGCCAAAATCTTGATTCAAATCTTCCATTAACATGACCGTATCACTTAATACTGGTTTTGGCAAATTTTGGTTTAAACTGGCAAAAGAGGTAAAATTTACAGGAGCTAAGGCTTGAAACTTATGCTTGACAGGCACTTCGGTTAACTTTTCTCCCTCCTGTAAATAATTACCAAATAATTCTCTTAGCGCGTAAAATTTCTCTGTGGGATTTCCAGCTTCATCTATAGGAGCATCATAATCATAACTATTAGTTTGAGGTAAATATGGTGGCGAATTTGCACCAGAATACGTGCCAAAAGTAGTACCTCCATGCACCATGTATATACTAAAAGATGCTTTTTGATCTAACATATATTTTAACTCGCTTACAATTCTTTTTGTATCACCTTTATGGTGGGGGCGACCCCAACTGTCAAACCATCCAGGGTAATATTCGCCACACATTAATGGACCAGTAGGTTGTATTGCTCTCAATGCCTTAAAATTTTCTTGCGGATTACTTCCAAAATTCACAACAGCGAATAGTCCTTCTGGGTGATCTGCTTTTAATTGAGATGGACCATCACAATGAAACAAAGGCACAGTAAATCCAGCATCTTGTAAATTCGCTTTAATTGTATTCATATAAGCTTTATCACTACCATAACTACCATATTCATTCTCTACTTGAACCATCAAAATGTTACCACCTTTGTTAATTTGCAAGGGAGCTAATTCTTTACCTACAGCCATCAAGTATTTTTTGGATCTTTCTAAGAAATAAGGGTGTTGCGTCCTTAACTTCATAGATTTATCTTTTAAAAGCCACCAAGGAAAACCACCGAATTCCCATTCAGCGCATGAATAAGGGCCTGGCCTTAAAATAACATATAAGCCTTCTTCCTGGGCAATTTTACAAAAGGTCTTAGCATCTGCCTGACCAGTCCAAACAAATTGATCCTTTTGATTTTCATGCATATTCCAAAATAAGTAAGCACAAACAGTATTTAAACCCATTGCCTTAGCCATTTTTAAGCGATCACGCCATTCTGCCTTTGGAATACGGGCAAAATGCATTTCTCCACAACGAATTACATAGGGTTTACCATTTAATTCGAAATGTTCTTCTCCAATTGCAAAACTCGAAGATTGCTGTGATTTTACAGTACTCGCAAAAAATAGCGTTAGGATTAAAAATAATTTAAAGTGTTTCATTTTATTAAATAGGAAATAATATTCGTGAAAATAGTTAGATAAATACTCTTGTAATAATTAATCGCCACGCAAACGTTTGTGCTATTTTTATAATAGGAATAAATTTAGCCTGTCAACTTGTTCTATGTTTAAGTTAACGTCTTCATCAAAAAAGTAAAATATTTTTCTTTATTACGAAATTTTCGTAGTTTTACGAAACATCAATTATTAAAATATTAGCTAACTCCTTCATATAAAGTTATGAAAACAACTTTCACACTCTTTATTGCCCTAACAATTTTCTCACAATCCTTTGCACAAAATCCAGACAAAGTATTGGCCCGGGTTAATTATACCTATTTCGATAAAACTGACACACTTAGCAATGGAAAGCCCCGCTCCGAAAACATGTTACTTTTTGTAGGTAAAAATGCCTCATTATATACAAGCTACGACAAAATAAGACATGAAATTTCTGAGGAGCAGAAATTCAGGGCTAAAATTGCAAACCGCGTAGGCAATGGACAACCGACTGCATTTATCATTGATGACACGGATAGTAAATGGATGACTACCACTACTTACCTGTATTTCGTTAAAGAGGATAAATTTTTTATCAAAGAATTTATCGCACTCCAAAGTTATCTCCTTGAAGATGATGCAGCAGAAATTAAATGGAAAATAAGTAAAGATACATTAACTTTCTCAGGAATACCTTGCCAAAAAGCTACCGCGAATTATGAAGGCAAAAACTGGACAGCGTGGTTTGCTCCAACTATCCCCTTCCAAAGTGGGCCATGGAAACTCCACAGTTTACCTGGTTTAATTATAGAAGCCTATGATGAAAATAAACAGATATATTTCCAGTTCGCAGGTTTAGAAGATGCAAAACCTGATGATCATGTACGAGATCATGATATTACAAAAAGACCCGATGCAGACCCAAACACCTTTAATGCAATTGACCAGCTGATAGGTAGAGATGTGGGCAACGCCTATTTCGAAAATATAATTAGGTTACCAATTGGAGCAATTAAAATAACTAAACAGCAATTAGTGAAATTTAAAGATGCATTTAAGAAAGATCCAAAAGGTTTTGTAAAAGCACAATCAGGACATTGAGTTATACTTCATTGATTTAAAAAAGAACCACATTAAATTAGTGATTAGTTAAAAAGTGTTAAAAGGTTTTTACAATTACGAAATATTCGTAGATTTACGATAATCTAATTGATTATTATTAAACCAAGAGCACATGAAGACTTTTCTGCAGCAATCTTTTTTCTCATCATTACATCAATTGTTTTGGCTCAAAATGCCGACAAAGCACTTGCCAGAGTACGCTATACATTTCTCCATATTCAAGACACTAGCCAAAAAGATAATCCTCATAGGGAAAATATGCTTTTAGTAATTGGCAAAAATGCCACCGTTAATCAAACCATCACCAACCCATATTGCAAGTAAAATTGCACTTAACAATCCTATTGAATTACCAGAAAAAAAGTTATAACATGTTAATTCTTATCATTTTACTATTAATCAAGATATTTTTTTTTAAAAAATCTATTTTTTAACTTTTAAACAATATATAATGAAATCAATCTTTACTATTTTAATTGCATATTCAGCAAGTCTTACAGTACATGCTCAAAACCCTGATAAAGCTTTAGCTAGAGTTCGGTATTCGTTTAGTCATATACAGGATACAACCCAAAAAGATAAGCCATATACTGAAAATATGCTACTGGTAATCGGGAAAAATGCTTCCGTTTATACAAGTTACGATAAAATTAATCGCAACTTGGAGATGGAAAAACAAGTTCAAGAGCAGCTTAAGAACCAGGCAGGCATGAATAATGTCAGTATTAAAATTGGAAATCCAGGGTCACCGGGTAAGCAAACCACCCCCCTAGATTATTTTTTCTACGCAAAGGAGAATAAATTTTTCACTAAGGAGCGCATTTTCAATAACTATTTGATTGAAGAAGACGCTCCAACAATAAACTGGAAAATCACCAAAGACACCGCAAGTTTCTCAGGTATAAAATGCCAAAAAGCTATTGCCAATTTCAAAGGACGAATATGGACTGCCTGGTTTGCCCCCGACATGCCTTTTCAAAGCGGTCCTTGGAAACTAAATGGCTTACCTGGACTTATTATAGAAGCAGTAGACCAAACTAAAACAGTACGTTTTCAGTTTGCTGGAATCGAAAATGTAATTCCTGAAGAAACAAAAACTGTAGAAAAAGAAGGACCAAAAATTATAACCCCTGGAGGTGGTACCTTACAAATGGCGAGTATAATGGGAATGGATGGAAATTCTTACCTAGGCGCAGAAATTAAACTTCCAACAGATGCGATTAAAACAAGTAAAAAAGAATTAGATAAATTGAAAGAAGCAAGAGATAAAGACCCTCAAGGCTTCATGAATGCACAAATGGCAGCTCAAGGTATGCAAGTAGGAAATGTTGTTCGTACGGCTAAAGTAGTTACAAGTGGTGCCGATATTAAAAAAATTGTATTAAACAATCCAATAGAATTACCAGAAAAAGGTAAATAATTTAATTGCTTATACACCTAAAAAGAACCACAAATGAAACAGCAATATCTAATTACTTTACTTTTCCTTTTGCTAAACGTTACCACTGCCCTTGCTCAAAAGCAATTAAAGGGTAAAGTAAAAGACACGAAGGGCCTCCCAATTCCATCCGTAAATATTAACTTAAAAGACAAAGAAGGAAATATTTTAAGCTTTACCCGTACCAACGATAAAGGAGAGTATCTTCTTTCATTTACAGAAGATATTAAAGAATTATCTATTGAAGCAACAACAATTGGTTATGCAAAAAAAATAGTAAACCTTACAGAGTTAAATAAAAGTTACGATATGGTTTTAGCAGAGGACCAGATAAACTTAAAGACAGTTGTGGTTAAGAATAGGCCTTCCCTAACCGCAAACGGAGACACACTGAATTATAAAACTGCTGATTTTGCCGACAAACAAGATCGAAGTATTGGTGACGTATTGAAAAAAATGCCAGGAATTGAAGTAGCAGAAGATGGCAAAATAAGTTATAATGGAAAAGGGATATCTGCGCTGTACCAAGATGGAGACAATTTATTAGACGATAAGTATAGTATTGGCACCAAAAGCATACCTCATAATGCAGTTGATAAAGTACAAGTAATCGAAAAAGACCAGCCAATTAAAATGCTTCGCAAAAACAACATGAGCGATGATGTAGCCTTAAACTTAGTTTTTAAAGACGAAGCAAGGCTAAAAGTAATGGGGGATATTAAGGCAGGCTTAGGTACACCTGATCGTTTCGATGGCAATGCAAATGCAATGATGTTCAAAAAGAAAGTCAAGTTTATCAACAATATAAAAGGAAACAATGTTGGCATAGACCCAGGAATGGATTTAACCTCTTTTAACATGTCGAAATCCGACAATGATAAACCAGTTGGATTTCTGTCTGCCGGTGCTGCCGGAGTGCCTATGTTACCCCAACGAAGAACACTGTTTAACAAAGCGGGACTGACCAATCTGAACAACTTATATAACTTTAATAATGATCTGCAAGCGAAGGTCAACTTTTCTTATCTGTATGATCAAAGAAATCAGCAATACAGTAAATTTTCAGAGACTTATTTGTCTGGGCAAACAATTACCTATAATGAGCTTCAAGCAAATGCAATTAACCCTCAAAAATTACAAGGCAAAATAAACTTGACCTCAAATGCCGAAACGCATTATTTTAACAATACTTTCACTGTTAGCTATAATCCAACGCGGACAACCTCCGGGGTAACTACAAATGGAATTGCCGCTGCTCAATCTTTAAAGCAAGAAAATTTCGATATTTCTAATGAAATGAGCTTTAGAAAAAAGCTTAAATCTGATAATACATTTAACTTTTATTCGATTTTTAGTAGGTCAACACAACCCGAAATCCTAAACATTTCTCCTGGCATAAATGAAGAAATTTTAAATAATGGAAATCCTTTCGCTGCTTTAAATCAGTATGTTAAGCTACCAACCTGGTATACCAACAATTACACTTCTTTTGGCGTAGTTAATGGCAATTTTGTTCAAACCTATAGAATGGGCTTTAATATCCAACATCAAAATCTTAACTCCCAGTTATATCGTGTGCAAAACAATCAAACTACCGAGTTGATCTCCCAGCACATGACAAACGATTTAGATTGGTTTAGAACAAAAATATATACCGATGCCAGTTATGAATATAATTCAGGGAAAATTAAAACCAGCTTAAATTTGCCCATTAGTTACAATTTGATTAATTATGAAGATCCAGCAAAGAACTTAGACAAAACGTTAAATAAAGTTTTCGTAAACCCATCCCTAAATATTAAGTATCAAACAGGTACAGAGAATTATATTTCAGCAAACTATAATTTCAACAATGACTTAGGTGGGATTGATGATGTATATAGAGGTACCATCCTAAAAAACTACCGTTCACTCTTTGCTAACAATGCTCCTATTTCAGAACGTAAAACGCAAGCTGTAGGTGCAGGATTCAATTTTCGAAAAGCAATGCAGATGCTATTCATTAACTTGAATGTAGGTTATACATACACCACATTAAATACAATTTCTTCATTTACTTTAAGTAATAGCATTCAACAACGTATTGTTTTACCTTTCGAGAATGACATGAAAAGTCTAAGCTTCAGTGCTAATGCGAGTAAATACCTTTTTAGCTTAAGAAGCACGGTAAATATGGGTGCGAGCTTCAGCCAAGGCACATTCGATCAACTTCAAAACGATCAATTATTACCATTTACTTCGCAATCTAAAAGCTTTAAAGGAGGTATAGATTCGAAAATTACCAATTATATGAATTGGTCTTATAACGCTACCCTTTCTATAAACAACAATAAAACAACAAATGGGATAAAAAATAACAATCAACAGCTAAGACAGCAATCTTCAATTACAGCTACTGCTTTTAAAAGTTTGTTTATTACCATAGCCGGCGAACATATCTTCACGCATCAATCTACCCAACCTGATTTAAAATATCTATTTGCAGATTTTAATATGAGATATCGGTTCCAAAAGTTAAAAACAGACTTGGAATTCGGAGTTACTAATTTGGCTAATATCAAAAAATTCGAAGCTACCTACCTTTCTGCAAATTCTTTCTCTTCTGGAACCTATTATATTCCTGGAAGAGTGGCAATGATGAAAGCTACCTTCAATTTTTAATGCGCTAATAGCTTAATAAATGCTGGTTTTAAAGGTTAATTACGATTTACAGTTATTAATCTTTTTTATCAAGTAAAACCTTCTTACCGGGAAGTTCCGATTTGATAATTACTGATTTTATTTCATTCGGTCTTATTTTATGAAGCTCTTCTTCGGATATCGACCTACCGTTAATCAAATAAATAGATCTACTTGGAAAATTTTTAACAGAATCATTAGGTTTAACTAATTTCTTGGCATACCCAGTTACTACTATTTCATTATAACGCGTTCCATCCGAAACTGGTAATGGAACACCAGGTTTCCTTAACACAATGTTGATATTTTCTACCTTGCCCACTGTTACATTTTTGCGGGTTGAATCACTATCATTATATACAGCTACTCCATCTGATAATCTCACTCCTTTAACAACTCCTTTTAAAGCAGTTTCAAAATGTACATTCCTGGCTACAAGCACAGCTGCTGGCACGTCGCGCACTTCATTTACCGAATCATTTGTTAAAGCAACCGACCGTATTAAATAACGAATTGTATTCACAGTGTCTTCTTGAACAATTTTTAATCTTAGGGGAGTTCGTTTGCGTTCTACCTTAGCGATAGCTTTAAGTGTGACAACGTCTATTTTAACATCATCCTTAAAAATATTCGCTTTACTTAGTGCCTTTGTGAGTGGAACCAAATGCTTGTTAACTCTTTTCTTATTCACAGTAAAAGCTAAAGTGGTAATCAACAATGCTGGCAACATGAATGCATAGATAATTAATTTTTTCGGCGACGAGCGTTTTGCATTCATCATTTTAATTCTCTTTTTCAAATCTGACAAATTAAAATTATTAACTATTGCTACACTCGCTTGCAAATTACCTACTCCTAGTAAACTATATTGATAAGCTTTTTTATTTATTCCCTTTTTTACAATTCTTGCATCGGTAATAAATTCTATATTTTCCTTGATTGCCCGTTTCATCAGCCAAACACCAGGATTAAACCAGTAAAAAACTACACTTATCTCGGCCAGCATAATATCTAGCGTATGCCATTCCTTAACATGAACCTGTTCATGCGCTAAAATAGTGTCTAGTTCGTTTGGAGAATGAATAGTTGGATTAACATATACAGTTTGCCAAAATGAAAATGGGCTTACCCGACCTTCTAAAATGCGAACCTTAAGATTGCTAACCTCCCCTGGTTTGGAACGCTGGTGTACACGATATAAGGAAACAAATTGTGCAATTAGTCGGATCGCCATAAAAGCTGCTCCAACGTAGAATAAAATAACTACAATTTGCCAATAATAAAGAATTTCATTGCTACGAATTAATGCATTCACGTCAATAGTGGGCACAAGCGCTACAACCTTTGGATTAATTTGCTCTTGCCTAGTAAAGAATTCTGTTAGATTGATAAAAGGATATACTGTTGAAAAAATTATGCCTATAGCTAAAAATGCACGATTTAAAGTATAGAAGGTTAACCGCCGTAAAACAAGATAATAAGCTAGTGCAAAAAGCAGCAAAACCAAGTTTATTTTGAATAATATCAATAGTAAGTCGGGCATAACTAGTCTATTTATCTGGATTTTCGATCAGATTGATAATTTCCTTCAATTCTTCAGCACTTATTTTTTTGTCCTTTGCAAAAAATGCAACGAGTTCTTTATAGGAACTTTGAAAATAACTATCTACAAAACCCGTCATAAAACGTTTTTTATAATCCGTTTCTTTCACTTTCGCACTATAACGATAGGCATTAGCAAATTTTTCACTTTTTAAAAAGCCCTTGCGCTCTAAGTTTTTTATAGTTGATGCTAGTGTAGTGTATGGAGGTACTGGATCAGGCATTACATCCATAAAATCTTTGATAAATCCCTTACCAACTTGCCAAACGGCAAGCATTGCTTAGATCGG
>DATJDT010000170.1:0-5265 GCA_035497275.1 Pedobacter sp. | reverse complement strand
TTCAATGGTCAATGATTTATAAATTACGTAAGGAAGCTTGCTATCCCAAGTGGTATTGTCTTTGATGACTTCGTTGGTCATAAAATTAGCATTCTGTCCGTAGGCAATTAAGGGGATGCTTTTTCTTGAACCGTTGTAATTAACTAAGATGGAATCTTGTACAATAAAGGGTAATTTTTGATCGGAAGAATTAATGTTCACCTTGATAAAGACATTCATGGAATCTTTACCATTGAGCTTTAATAAATTTGCTTCCGAGGCAGCTTGTCCGTTGATGTTTAAACTATAAGAAGAAACATTTGCACCACTTAGTTTAATCTGACTAATTACAATGGCTTTCTCGTTAGGATTATAGATTTTTAGCCTCCTGCTTGTCGACCCTACTGTAGTAAATACGGTATCAAATAAAACACTGTCAATTGAAAATGAAAGCCGAGCATTCATTTCCGCTGTAATATCCTCCTCTTTTCCGCAAGAAGCGAAAAGAAAAGTTACACATAAGAGAAGAAGTAGTTTTATTTTCATCAAGTTAAATTTTGTTGCCGATCACTGTGCAAAGGCGACCCCGGCAATACTCAGTTTTTTAATTCCGCACCTAAGTAACGAGTTACCACAAGCTTCTATTGTGGCGCCTGTAGTAATAACATCATCTACTAATAAAATGTGTTTGTTTTTTACAATTTCTGGGTGGTTAATTTCAAATACGGTTAACATATTTTCATATCGATTATATCTCGATTTCTTTGTTTGCGTTTCGGTTACTCTTTTGCGTATTAATTGATCTTTATTTACGCGAAGTTTCATCCGCTCTGCTATACCATTGGCAATATATAAGCTTTGATTGTAGCCGCGTTCGCGTTGTTTTTTGTGATGTAAAGGAACGGGGATCACATAGTCAACATCTTTGTAGTATTGGCTATCGATGAGCTTTTCGCCCAATAAATTGCCAAGCCTAACACCAACTTCTGTTTTGCCATTATATTTTAAATTGTGGATTAAATTTTGAGTTTTGGTCCCTTTCTTAAAATATAACATCGCCATTGCAGCCTCAAAAGGGAGGCGACCCCAAAGCTGTTTGGCCACTAAGTTGTGTTGGTACAAATGGAAATCGGTGTAGGGTAAATCGTACAGACAATGTAAACATATGGCCTTCTCGCCATTGTAAAGGCTTAATCCGCATCCATTGCAAAGGTTTGGAAATAGTAAGCCTATTACATCTAGTGCCAGGTGTTTAAGTTGCTGCATAAAACAAGGTAGTGAAATTTACACCAAAATTTCTTGGAGTGTTTTTAGTTCGGCAACTTTTTCCGATGAACCTAGGTTTTCGTAGGCAGAGATTAGGTTTCTAATAACGCGCCTTATAATTTCAGCATTGCTACATGGAGAGTAAAAGCCTGGTTGAGGCTCTAAGTTAAGCTGTCTTAAAAATTGATCAACATCATGTTTGCCAAAAATGGCTCCTTTATTAAAGGCATTGATGTAAAATAGCACGCCGTATTCTTTCTCGTTATTGCTCTCATCAATATAACCTAATATAAAGTGCTGCGGTAAATTAATGCCATATATCGGGATGTCTAATTTTTGGGCCAGGGTAGCATAAATGATAGCGAGCGAAATCTGGTTGCCTTTTCTACTTGATAAAACCTGATCTAAATAAGAATTCTGTGGATCGTGATGGTTCTTGGTGTTTCCACTAAAGCCATATTGGTTATAAAAAACGTGGTTAATAAGCTTCACCTTTTCGATAGAGCTCATTTCGTATTGGAGATTGAACCAAATATCACGTTTAATGTCTTCGATCTTATTGATGATACGCTGCTCATCAAGATCTGGGTATTGGTATCGATTGATGATCAAGGCACCCTGCAAAAGATCGAAGGCACCGCTTTGATACCATAAATTAAGATCTTCTTTAACGGTGTTTAATTGGATGGTGTGAACAATATTTTCTATTCTTTCTTGTAAAATGGTATTCAATGATTGCTCCCAAACCACCTCTAAGTGAGGGATTACCTCTGCACCATAAGTTAGTAAGCGGTTTTGGACATGCTGGTAGACTTCCTCATCGGGATCGTCCAATAATTTTACCAAGGCATCAATTTCTGCAAGATTTTCCATTAAAATGCAAATTAGAATTTTCTGTTTACCTATTTTTACGGATATGTTATTTCAATTTATAGCCGATTACCTAAAGCATCGCCTGACTGCAAAAAGCAGACATGGTACACATTCGCCCTTTGTTTATAAGCTGGTAGATGAGGTAATTTACGATTTTTCTGTAAAAAAAGTATACGAAGACATTGAAAAGCAGCGAAAAAAACTTTTGAATGACGATAGTGTACTTACTATTACCGATTTGGGAGCAGGTTCGCAGCTGAATAAAAACAAACAGAAAAGCGTACGCGAGGTGGCGAAAAATGCCTTAAAGACTCCCCGTTTAGCGCAGTTGATTTATAGGTTAGCAAAAAATCACCCTGCTAAAAAGTTAATTGAGCTTGGTACTTGCTTGGGGACTACCTCGGCCTACTTAGCTAAGGCAAATCCAGCAGCTACCATCATCACCATAGAAGGTTGCCCGGAAACGGCGAATGTTGCTTACCAGAATTTTGTTGCGCTTGAGTTAACGAACATTGAACTGCAGGTTGGAAATTTTAATGAGCTTTTTCCGAAGGAGGTTGAAAATACCGATTTGTTAGATTTTGTATACATAGATGGTAACCACACGAAAGAGGCAACGTTAAACTATTTTAACCTTTGCTTGCCAAAGATCCACGAAGGCACACTGCTAATATTTGATGATATTTATTGGAGCGAAGGAATGAAAGAAGCTTGGGAAGAAATTAAAGCCCACCCGCAGGTTACTGTAACCGTTGATTTGTTTTGGATTGGACTGGTTTACTTTAAGCAAGACCAGGTAAAGGAACATTTTAAGATTAAGTTTTAGGAAACACATCATAAACTAGTCTATTAAAAATTATTTATCTAATTATCAGATATTTAATTAATATAACTGATTTTTTAGTTGTATAACTGAAAATTAAGTTATAGATTTAGGCTATGGAAGAATTAACTAAAGCAGAAGAACGCATCATGCAGATTTTGTGGAAATTGCAAACTGCATTTGTCAAAGATATTATTGATGAATTGGATGAAGAACCAAAACCTCCATACAATACCATCTCTTCAATTGTAAGGCTTTTAGAAAAGAAAGGCTACGTTTCTTATAAAGCTTATGGTAAAACCTACGAGTATTTTCCGGCGATAAGCAAGGAGGATTATGCTAAGACGACTTTCACGAAATTGTTTTCGGGTTACTTTGATAATTCACCTGCCAGTTTATTATCCTTCATGGTGAAAGAAGAAAAACTAAGCGCAGTAGATATTGCCGAGTTAACTGCCTTAATCAATAAAAACAAAAACCAAGATGGAACTATTTAGCTACCTCTTAAAAGTGAGCGCCTGCTCGGTGCTATTCTTTGCCTTTTACCTATTGGTTTTAAGAAAACTGACTTTCTTTAAAATCAACAGATTTTACTTGCTGTTTAGCGTATTGTTGAGTTTTGTTATTCCTGCCCTGCAGATTACGATAGAACGAGAGGTAGTTGCGGGCAATGCAGTTGAGCAACCTATCGCTGCACAGGATGTTGATCTGGGCGGGCCGGCTTTTCAGGGTACTATCCAGGTTGGTACGGGACCGGTAAGTTATGAAGAAAAACAGTTTGATTGGTATGGGCTTCTGCCTTATTTATACGGTAGCATTGTTGCTGTTCTATTACTGCTAACTGTTTGGAGGATCTATCAACTGCTGAAGCATACTAGTTCCGCAGTTAAGGAAATTAACGGGCTGAAACTGGTCGCCAAGCAGAGCGGTTTCACCAATTGCTCTTTCTTTAACTATGTTTTTATAGACGAGAATAGTTTAACGCAAGACGAGCTGGCTGCTTTACTGGCACATGAGGAGGTGCACGCTAAACAGTACCATTCGGCAGATAAGCTGGTTTTGATGGTTGCAAAAGCTGTGCTATGGTTTAACCCGGTTATTTATCTGTACGACAAGGCTTTGGAGCAGGTACATGAATACGAGGCGGATGAGGCGACTTCACAGAACATCGGTACGGAGATATATGCCACGCTCTTGTTGAAACTGGCGATAAGTAAAAGTTCCAATCCACTGATCCACAATTTTGTGAAGAGCCCGATCAAGCAAAGAATAAAAATGTTATTTAACTCAAAATCAAAGAATATGAAAAAATTAGCTTATTTGTTAGCCCTGCCTATTGGCTTAGGGTTGATATGGGGATTCACGGTGAAAATTACCAATCATGTAAAACCATTTGTGCAACAAGAGAGAGCCGCTGCACCAGATACTTTAATCGGTAAAACATTTAAAGGCAAGGTTATTAATTTTGAGAAAACAAAATTGGGCGAAGTTTTAAATCTTAAGGTAGGGAATAGTATGATATCAATAAACTGCTATAACTTCAAAGATAAAGTTAATGCTGGAGACGAAATAAGTGTAACATTAAGCGGAAAAGCTTTTGCTCCTCCTCCAGTTGTGAGTACAGCTACCATTGATGCTAAAGGGAAAAAAAGTATGAGTTCCGAAAAGGCGCCTTACATGGTGTCTAAAGTGACAGGGGATAATGGCAAAATCATTTATGAAACTCCTCAATATGCTTTTCTTTACGAAGCAAATAGAGCGCGTTATGCGTGGTCTAAAATTAAAACAATTGAAAAAGATGCCAATGGAATAATTAATAAAATTGTGTTAAACGATAAGCACGGTTTCACAATTAATCTTAACGTAACTGCTCAGCAATTCAAAAGCGATGATTTTAAATCGGGAGATGAAATCGTAGTTAAATTTATTGGCGAGAAATTAACTGGCAAGAAGACTTTTACTACGGATAAAATGATTGCACTTTATTCATGGCCTAATAAAAAATATGAGCTGATCAACAAAGAACTTTATCCTAAGTTTTATGAGGAAAATGGCAAACAAAAGGTTTACAATAAACAAGGACAAACAAAGATTACGCAAGAAGTTAAAACAACTTACACGCCAGTTAAAGTTTTTCCAAAGCCAATTTTAAAAACTTCGTCTGGAGTGACAGTAAACAATTACAAACAGATAATCTCGGTAAAAGACGGGGTAATGAACTTGTTTAATGGGGAGCTAAGAGCAAAAGAAATTGAAATAAATGAGGTAACGGGTATCATCACTGCTAAAAACGCGAAGTTTAAAACCGAAAAGGGGAAGGTAAT
>DATJDT010000169.1:0-2465 GCA_035497275.1 Pedobacter sp. | reverse complement strand
TTAACCAAAGAAATAAAATAAAAACAAATAAAACAAATCGAAAGTTAATTATAATTTAACTTTCGATTTTAAAAGGCATTATTTTAATATGACTTCTTGTAGATTATCTTCCAAATCTGCATCAAGTAAGTAACAATATGGGTCAACAACCACTGTTGTTGGCTTTTTGCTAGTAATGACTGTTAACGGGGTTGATAAATTTTTAATACGGTATTTCTTTAAGTAGATAGGCTTGGTACGCTTATCCCATTCGGGTTTGGGTTTATCAAACAAGGCAATGTCAACATCCATATCAGGCAAAACAAGTTTTTCGACGCCTTGTTTATTTAAGCCAATGTTTACCTGGAGATTAATCTTATAGTTACCATCCTCTAAAAGTTTACTCGATAGCACTTTAATGTTAATTTGATAATCAACAACCTGATTAAAACTATCACCAACAAACCTTTTCTGACTTATCGGTACTACTTCATTTAACAACCTTATAAAATCATCAGTGCTAGCTTTAGAATTTGGGCTCTCATAATTGTCGATTAATTTCTTTAATACACTATTAAATTCCTTTTCTCCGATCGCCTCCTTAACTGCGTACATATTTATTCCACCTTTTTGATAATAAACATAGCCCTGATCAGTTACTTTAGTCATTGCCTGCTCTTTTTCGTTAGGATTTCGATTGGCAAAATAGATACGGTTATCGAGCTGAAAATACTTACTTAAGTACATTTTGCCGAAAGCTTTTTCAATTAAAACTGCTTCTGTATACTTTGCTAAAGATTCGGTAAGCATAGCTCCACCGGCCACATTTGCAGGATTTAGTTTATTTGCCCACCATTGGTGTGCAACCTCATGTGCAGTAATAGCATAAGCTTGATCTATTTGATTGGGATTGGTGTAATTACTTAAAAAATTCAATTTTTCTGCACTAAATACTACACCTGGATAAGCTGTAGCCGCACCTCGATATTGAGGTATCTCAGCCAACACAAATTGCTTTAAAGGATAAGGTCCAAAATTTGCAGCACAATAATCAATCGCATCTTTAATCCCCTTCATCATCATAGTTAAATTAAATTCCTGTCCTTTTTTGTAATAAATGCTAAGATCTATTCCCTTATGTTTTTCTTTCTTCACAGCATAGCGTGCAGAGCTAAGGGCAAACATAAAATTAATCGGTTGCATAGTCTTAAACTTGAAATAACGTCTTTGATTGGCAACCCATGATTTCTGTAAAGTTCCGACCGTTACAACTTGCTGATCTAGGGCAGTAGAAATAGTCGTCTCTAAATCAATTAAATGATAATTATTATCTGCTTTAGCATATTTAGGCATCACAGGAAGATTTGCTTCTTTTCTAGCAGCTTTGTTATCCGTTAACAAATTCTCATCATAACCAAATTGCGGTACATATTTCTCCAATTCGATATAAGTTCCATTGTGGGATAATGAATTTTCAGTATTAAATGGAACAAAACCATCTCTAACGATCTTTAATTCAAAATGCATGGTTGTTTCTTCATTTGGAGCTAAGGGCCTGTTCAATTGAATAAACTGCTGGTTAAATACTTTATCTTGTTCGTGCTTTTTACTGCCTGGAATTGCGATTTCAAAGTAATTGACAGCTCGATCTAAACTTACCCATATTTGATTGATAGGCATGTTGGTTTCATTTTTTATTTGGTAAGTGCCCTGCACTAAATAAGTACCATCACTTGTTAAAAGATCAACTGCTGTTTTAACAGATTTAATGATAGGTTGTGGAAGATGAGCAAGGGATGCGTATTTCTTCTCATAATTAATTTGCCAAGCTAGCTTTGCTTGCTTATTTTGATAATTGCCAACCACATTGGTTCGGTGATAAATAAATGCTCCGCTTCCAATCCACACTACAATACCAAACAAGAATATAAATTTAGCTTTGTTAATTACTTTTGGCACAGCTTGTATACGGTTCAAGAGCGTTCTTTGAATGCTACTTTGCCACATCCCAACAGTTAATACACCAATAATTATTGAAAAGCCAAACCAGTACAACATATACCAATTAAATGCATCAGCATAATGTCCAAACCCGTTAAAATAAGAAAACTGAAGCGCAGGAACATTGGCAAATCGGAGCATAAAGTGATTTAATCCAAACTGCGACGAAAATATAAATAGCATTACAACGATCATACTTACCAATAATCCTACATATTTATTGTCTGATAAATTTTGTACAAATACAATGAGTACAACAAAAAGAAGCAATGGGAAGGCGCTGTAATAGTATAAAGAGAGGTATTTTAACAATTCGAAATCAAAGTAGCCGTTAACAATTTGCACGCCTATGCCAATACCAATATTCAAGGTTACTAATGTCATCACCAAAGCGCCAAGCGTTAAACATTTTGCTCCCCATAAAACCCCTCCTTTTACTGGCGTAGTATATATTAATGCCTCAATTTTTGCAGCTTTCTCTCTTC
>DATJDT010000168.1:0-2141 GCA_035497275.1 Pedobacter sp. | reverse complement strand
GTCTTTCTTCAGTTAAAGGTGGTACAACTAAACGAATAATTACGCCATCATTTTGAGGATTTATACCAATATTAGCCTCCATAATAGCACGTTCTATAGGAACTAATAATTGCTTTTCCCAAGGCTGGATAATCAATGTACGAGCATCTGGGGTATTAATACTTCCAACTTGTGCTAGTGGGGTTGGATTACCGTAATAATCGACCATAATACCATCAAGCATTCCTGCAGAGGCTTTACCAGCTCTTATTTTAGTTAATTCAGCTTCACAATGGGCAATTGCCTTTTCCATGGTAGCTTGAGCATCTTCTAATTGTTTCTTTATGAGGTCATTCATAATGTGTATTGTTTATACAAAAATATAAAATTTGGTTAGATTTTAGCCTCGAACCAAGGTACCAATTTCTTCTCCGTTAGCAATTTTCATAAAATTGCCGTTTTTATTCATATCAAATACAATGATAGGAACTTTATTCTCTTCACAAAGGGTAAAGGCGGTCATATCCATTACATTTAAACCTTTAGCATAAACCTCTTTGAAAGAGATTTCGGTATATTTTACAGCTGCCGGATCTTTCTCTGGATCTGCTGTGTAAATACCATCAACTCTGGTACCTTTTAACACAGCATCTGCATTTATTTCAATAGCTCTTAAGGCCGCTGCCGAATCTGTTGTGAAATAAGGATTTCCTGTTCCCGCTCCAAAAATTACCACTCTCCCTTTTTCCAGGTGACGAACTGCCCTTCTACGCACAAATGGTTCACATATCTGTTCCATTTTAATAGCGGATAATAAACGCGTTTTAAGTCCAACTTTTTCTAATGCATCTTGCAAAGCCATACTATTAATTACGGTAGCAAGCATGCCCATATAATCTGCTTGTGCTCTATCCATACCAGACTTCTCAGCACTTAACCCTCTAAAAATATTACCCCCACCTATTACAATGGCTATTTCCAGACCTTTATCATGAACTGCTTTAATATCTTCAGCGTATTGTCTAACGCGCTCGTTATCAATACCATATTGCATCTCGCCCATTAACGATTCGCCACTTAGTTTCAGTAAAATCCGTTTGTATTTCATAAAGGACAAAATTATCAAGTTTTTTTAAATTGCTGATGCTTTATTGAGTTTAATTTCCTCTCCTTTGAAAAATACTTTCTTTAAGTTTAAACTTTGATCAAGAACAATCATATTTGCCTCAGCTCCAATGGCAATGGAGCCAATTTCCTTTTCCTTATTAATCAATTTTGCCGGATAAAGTGTGGCCATATTAATTGCGTCAGTTAAAGAAATATCACAATAATCGACACAATTTTTAATGGCTTGCAGCATTGTTAAGGAAGATCCTGAAAGTGTTCCATCAGGCATTACAAATTTTCCATCAACCGCATGATGTTGATATGGGCCTAAATCACAAGCAGTAACTGCATCAGTAATGAGAAACAGTCGTTCCTTCATTAACTTCGCGGCCATTTTTACCACTTCGAAGTCTACATGATGTCCATCTACAATAACACTCGACATTGCCTTAGGATGGTTAAATACTGCTGTCGGAATACCAGGTGATCGATGATGTATCGGCGACATTGCATTAAATAAATGGGTAGTTGACTGTATCCCTTGATTATACGCATGGGTAGCCTGTTCAAAAGATGCGTCACTATGTCCCAATGACACCACAACATTATTATCTAATAAGTACTGAATTACCTCGTCGTCTTGCAGTTCGGGTGCTAGGGTCATCATCTTAATCGTTCCATCACCCATCTCTAATAGATTTTTAACTTCATCTAATGTCGCCTTGCGGACAAATTCTTCTACATGCGCACCGCGTTTTTTAGGATTGATAAAAGGACCTTCTAGGTGTAGTCCCAAACAATTTCTTGCAATTTTTCTGTGTGCTTTAATTACTTCGATGCATTCTTCAAACACATTTGGCGTGTTCGTAGCTAAGCAGATTAGGAAACCTGTATTCCCTTGTTGAAGGAGCTCTTCTTCAATAATATGAATGCTTTCTAAGCTTGGCTGTGCAGAAAACAACTTTCCTCCAGCGCCATAAATTTGCAGGTCAATTAGACCTGGTAAAATTAAATACCCACTGTCTCCCTTTGCCTCACTTTCGCTGATAGAAATA
>DATJDT010000167.1:0-5980 GCA_035497275.1 Pedobacter sp. | reverse complement strand
AAGGCATTAAAGTAGTGAATGATAAAGTAAAAGATTTTAAAAAGATATTTTGGAACCCGCTAGAGGAACTTTAATTCTTAGGCGTTTAAATTTTCAATATTCCAAATTCAAAACATTTCAACGAAAAATGGGAAAGCTAGTAGAAGAATTTAATGACTATCGTACAAAAATGAACGATAGGATTATGGAAACATCGAATACAAATATCAAGCGTTTTTTTGCATTGGATACCACAACCTATGCAGATGGGGCATTGGATGTTAAAACTAAAGAGATGTTAGGGCTTGTCGCTTCGATGGTGTTAAGGTGTGATGATTGTATTAAATATCATTTAGAGAAATGCTACACGGAGGGGGTTAATCAGGCTGAAATAAATGAAGTATTTATGATTGCAAACTTAGTGGGAGGATCTATCGTCATTCCGCATTACCGAAGAGCAGTTGAATATTGGGATGAGCTTTCCGAAAGTTCTAAGCCTAGATAAAAATATTATATTTGGTCTCATAATCCTTAATATGACTCCAGAATCTAGAAACCAGAATCCAGGCATCGAATACCAGACTTCGGACTTAGTACAACGCTGCCACTGGTGCGGATCAGATCCGCTCTATATAAAATATCACGACGAAGAATGGGGTAAACCGGTTTTTGATGATAAGACCTTATTTGAATTTTTGATTTTGGAGGGTGCCCAGGCAGGCCTAAGTTGGATTACAATTTTACGGAGGCGGGAAGGGTATAGGAATGCTTTCGAAGGTTTTAACGTTGAAAAGGTAGCGGCGCTAACACCTAACGATGTAGAACGGTTAATGCTCGACGAGGGAATTATCCGTAATCGTCTTAAAATTAATGCTGCAATAAAAAATGCACAGCTATTTATGGCTATTCAAAAAGAATTCGGCTCTTTTGCCAATTTTATCTGGAGCTTTATTCCCAATAAAAAGCCCATTGTAAATGACTTCAAGAACGAGGGAATTCCTGCACGGACTGAAATTTCTGATACGATTGCCAAAGACATGAAAAAGCGAGGTTTCAAGTTCTTTGGAACGACCATTTGTTACGCTTTTATGCAGGCTACAGGTATGGTAAACGACCATGTAATTGGCTGCGTAGCTCGCTAGGATACGCTTCGGACTCTCTTCGTAATTACTTCGCTATTTCTATACCCATTCCTTACCTATCCTATAGCTTTTCTATACCTTTTCTATAGTGATTGTATAGCTATAGGTATAGAAAAGCTATGCAAAAGGTATAGGAAACCTATGCCAATTAACTTGCAATCCCTAACAGAGTCAGTAGCTAGTCACATGCTCAGCTGACATTTAGTGACAATACAGGACATTTGGTGCCAAAAGGCTAATAATCCCCTTAATCTAAATAGATTTGTTAACAGGTACCCGTCCAATGTTCTTTGAAAGTTGATTTAAAAATTTAAGGTTTACTAGCATTGTAAGATTTAATAAATGCAATTAAATTTAGATCCGTAAATTCTTCGCTAGCTTTTATGCGTTCGGCAAGGTCTTCATCATTAGTTAATTTTTGCAATAAGATATTTTTTACAGCTGCGGTGTTTTCCAAAGTAACCTCTTGCATGGGTCCGGATCCTGGTTTTTCGATAAAATAGAATACTTTGCCATTTGTAGGGCTAACGATCGGGTCGTTATTTCTTCGGCCGCCACCGCCGCCTATACTTATGCCGCCGCCCAAGCCACCGCCAAAACCGCCACTTCCTATTCCAACACCGAAGGTTGGTCTCACTTTAACCCTTGCCGGCTGCGGCTGTTCGTTTGTTTTCTTATCACCAAGTGAATATAAATTTATGGTGCCAGTCTCAATTAATTTAAAAAAACGATTTTCTACCTTTTTTTTCACAAGTATGGGCTTGCTTACATAGGTTTCCCCATTCCATACAAAGGATTGGATATCTTTTGCCTGGTATTGAACAATAGTTTGATCATCTTGCTGTAACGCTACCGTGCTGTAGTTTGTGCCTTTAATGATACCACGCACAAAATTGCCTTCACTTATTAAAACCGCATCTTGGGCGTAGGAACCAAAGGAAAAAAGGGAGAGAAAAAAAATAAATAATACTAGCCGTTTCATATAAACAAATAACGGAAAATATTTAGAAATATTGGACAAGATCGCTAGATGCTTAATGTAAGAATTCCTTGAGGTTTCCAATTTTCACATCAGGATGTAAAGCGATATATTTCTCAAAGTTGGATTTCATCTTAGCCAATGCATAAGTTTTTTCATTGCCAATATCTTTTCCGTAGGCATAGAATTTATTAAAGATATACGCCCTAAAGAGAAAACTTTTTAACGCAAGCTCAATTTCTTTATCTTCCATAAAGCTCTTTAACTCGCTATCCGTAAATAGAGCCATTCCACATGAGGAGCCAATATAATCCAATAACTTTGCGGCCTGTTCTTTTAAGTTCATAGGATCTTTGCTGTCCTCAAGTTCTTCAACAAGCGTTAGATAGGGAACTAATTCGTTCTTTAATAGCAATGAATTAATGGCTACTAACCCTTTCGGTACATAGTAAGTGTCGGAAACCTTGTAAGGATTTACAAAAAGGATAATGGTATCTGTACTTCCTGGTTTAACAAGGGTATAGCGATCTAGGATTTCTCCCGAACTGGTCCCCGCCTCACTATTTCTACGGTTAAAATCAATACGCTGCCCGTCGGGCCAACGATAACTATTCTTTAGCCTGATCATTTTTGATCGATCATTGACGTTGAGGAATGCACCAGAAAGTATGGGATTGTTTTTGCTTCCATAATCGTTTTTCATTGAGTTTTGCAAGTTTTCAAAGGACATACACTTTAACAATTCAGTTGATTGCGCTTTGGCAAAACCCAGCGTGAAAGAGAGTAAGAATAAAGTAATTAATTTCTTCATAAGCCAAATTTTAGTAAAGATGCAATAAGTTTGATTTTTTCATAAGCTAAATCAAAATAAAATTCAATACAATCAAGCCTATTCTTAACTTTACATTTAACCCAGTTATAGAGCTGTGTAATCATTATAATCTGTGTAGTCGCATGAACAACAAAAAACTTTTCCTTTTAGATGGAATGGCACTTATTTATAGAGCGCATTTTGCATTAAGTAAAAACCCTCGTTTTACGTCGAGCGGAGTAAATACCTCAGCTGTAATGGGCTTTGCCAATACCTTATTAGAGGTGCTTAAAAAGGAAAAACCCAGTCATATTGCAGTTGTGTTTGATACAGAGGCCCCTACAGAACGACATACAGATTTTGAAGCGTATAAAGCGCATAGAGAAGCGATGCCTGAAGACTTATCGGCAGCGTTGCCATATGTATTTCGATTAATAGAAGGCTTTAATATCCCTGTAATTACAGTAGATGGCTATGAAGCCGATGATATTATCGGAACATTAGCGAAGGAAGGAGAAAAGGAAGGTTTCACAGTATATTGTATGACCCCAGATAAGGACTTTGCACAGTTAGTATCGGATAATATTTTCATCTACAAGCCTGCGAGAATGGGCAATGAGATGGAGATTTTGGGCGTTAAAGAGGTTTTGGCAAAATGGGAGATAGAACGGGTAGACCAAGTGATCGATATTTTAGGCTTGTGGGGCGATGCTGTTGATAACATTCCAGGTATTCCCGGTATCGGAGAAAAGACTGCTAAGTTACTTATAAAGCAATACGGCAGCATGGAGAATATCATCGCCAATTCACACGAACTAAAGGGAAAACAAAGAGAAAATATTGAAAATTTTGCGCAGCAAGGCTTAGTATCTAAAAAATTGGCAACAATTATTTTAAATGTACCTATTGCCTTTGACGAAGCTTCTTTGGTATTAGAAGAACCTAGCAAGGAATTATTAGAGCCGCTTTTTGCTGAGCTCGAATTTAGAACGATTGGCAAACGCGTTTTTGGAGAAGGTTTTAGCGTGAACGATGCTAAAGCAAGCACAACTCAACAAAAAGATCTATTTGGGAATAATATACCGACAAAAGAAGTAGTTAATGCACAGCCATCGTTGTTCGATACACCAATTGATGCTAAAAATATTACCAATACACCACATGAATACTTTTTGATAGATACGTTGGATAAAAGAAAGGCATTGATTGAGCTGTTGTTAAAAGAATCACGGATTTCTTTCGATACCGAAACCACTGGAACTGATGCTAATCAGGCCGATTTAGTTGGATTGTCTTTTTCAATTAAACCGGGAGAAGGTTATTATATCCCATTGCCCGAAGATAGAACGATTACCCAATCCATCTTGGAGGAATTTAGAGTGGTTTTTGAATCGGAACATATTTTGAAGATTGGGCAGAATATTAAATATGATATGTTGGTGCTCAAGTGGTACGATATTCAGGTGAAAGGGCAGCTTTTCGATACGATGTTGGCACATTATTTAATAGACCCCGATACGAGACATAACATGGATGTGTTGTCGGAGAACTATTTAGGCTATACACCAATTTCCATTACTACATTAATTGGTGCTAAAGGGAAGAACCAAGGTACCATGCGCGATGTACCAGTTGAGCTGGTGGTTGATTATGCAGCAGAAGATGCAGATATTACCCTTCAACTTGCCAATGTTTTTGAACCTATGCTTGGCGAGCGAAATGCTAATAAACTTGCTGAAGAGATTGAAAACCCACTGATTTATGTATTGGCAGAGATTGAGAAGGAAGGTGTTAAAATTGATATCGAAACATTAAATACTTATTCCATAGAACTTCAGACAGAAATTAGCAAAGCCGAAGCGAGTGTTTATGAGAAAGCTGGATTGAAATTTAACCTTGCCTCGCCAAAGCAGCTCGGAGAAGTGCTATTTGATCATTTAAAATTAGACCCTAAAGCAAAAAAGACAAAAACAGGCCAGTATCAAACCGGAGAAGATGTGTTGACATTGTTGGCGCATAAAAGCGATATCGTTCAAGATATCCTCGATTTTAGGCAATTACAGAAGTTAAAATCTACTTATGTGGATGCACTTCCTTTAATGGTTAATCCTAAAACTGGGCGAGTACATACTAGCTTTAATCAGGCGGTTGCCGCAACGGGCAGATTAAGTTCTAATAATCCTAATTTGCAAAATATCCCAATTCGTACTGAACGAGGAAGAGAAGTTCGCAAGGCATTTATTCCAAGAGATGAAGATCATGTGTTGCTATCCGCCGATTATTCGCAAATAGAACTGCGTATCATCGCCGAAATTAGCAAAGAAGAAAACATGCTCGATGCTTTTAACAACGGCATAGATATTCACACTGCTACGGCAGCCAAAGTTTATGGGATAGGAATTGATGAAGTTGATGCAACACAGCGTAGAAATGCCAAAGCAGTAAATTTTGGTATTATCTATGGTCAATCAGCCTTTGGATTATCTCAAAACCTCAATATCCCAAGAAAGGAAGCAGCAGAAATTATAGAGCAATATTTCACCCAATATCCGGGCATTAAGAGATACATGAGCGATACGATGAATTTTGCGCGAGAAAATGGATTTGTCGAAACAATTATGGGCAGAAGAAGGTATTTGAGAGATATCAACTCAGCAAATATGACAGTGAGAGGCTTTGCAGAACGAAATGCAATTAACGCACCGATCCAAGGCTCGGCAGCTGATTTAATTAAAATTGCCATGATCAATATCCATAAGGATATGGTTGCCCAGAAACTAAACTCAAAAATGACCATGCAAGTACACGATGAGTTAGTTTTCGACGTTTTAAAGACAGAAGTTGATCAAATGAAAGCGATTATTACCAATCGAATGAAATCGGCTATTAAAACCCAGGTGCCAATTGAAATAGAGATTGGCGAAGGTAATAACTGGCTGGCCGCACATTAATTATAAACAGTATGAAAAAGAGCTTTTTATTATTAGTATGTCTCTTGTTTAGCTTACACAAAGCTAATGCACAACAAGTTGATAATTACCGACAAGACACGACCAACGTGTACCAAAG
>DATJDT010000166.1:0-1698 GCA_035497275.1 Pedobacter sp. | reverse complement strand
CAACTATCTTAAAGGAAGAACAGAAGAACTAACGCAAGCGATATCGTTTAATGATACTATCAGGGAGTAATTTGCCACCTTTGGTTATTTTATCATTTTTACGCTTAAACTTATCAAAAGCATTTGTCAATTGTTTTAACTTATCATCATCTTGAACGGGTGTTTCTACAAGATCCACACCTAGCTTAAACAACTTATTTTCATTTAGATGATAATATCCTTGAACAAAATCTACCATCGCAGTTTTAGTTTGGATAAGTGGATAACTATGCACATTCCTGAAAGCTCTAGCTGTATCTAACCCATCGCCCATCCAACTAGAACTTGTAGGAAGATTTAATTTACCACTATGCCTTAAAAAAGATAGTAAGCTTGGAGCGATATCAAAGTGCGTAGAAATTGATTCGAATTGTGCTGTACGTTTTAATAACGGAGAAAAAATAATCAAGGGAACGTGAAAACGATCTATTTTACTTCTTAAAGGAATCTCTGCCATTCGATGATCTCCAGTAATGATAAAAATCGTATTAGCATACTCAGGTCTTTTCTGATAGGCATTTATAAAATCCCTAATTGATTGATCTGCATACAAAATGCTTGAATATTGGTTTTCAAAGTTTCTATAACTTGATTTCTTAGATTCATCAAACCCCAAAAAATCCATTCGTTGCTCAAATTGTTTTTTATAGCTATCTTGTTTTGGAACTAAAAAAGGATCATGGGTTGCCACCGTTAAAACGACATTGATCTCAGGTTTCTTAGCAACACTGTTATTTAAATAATATTTATACACCTGATCATCTGCATAGCCCCAAGTAAAACCATTTGCCTTAGCAGGGAGCTTCGTATAGCTTAACGGAATATTTTTTAGATCTTTAATTTCGCCAACCGAATTTTTCTTTAAAAAAAGCAACATATTGTCGAATTGTGAGTCGCCGCCATAATAGAAAGAACTTTGGTACCCATTATATTGCAACAAACTGTATAATGAAAGATGATCGGGCATTTGTGTCCCCATTTCCAATATACCATTCTTGCCAAAAGGCATAGAACCCATTATGGAAGGCAAAACACCAAAAGTTCGACCACCTATACTTAAAAAATTTTTCCAATATAAACTTTTTGCTGCCAACGAATCTAGGTATGGGGTAAAATTACCCAAATAAGCCCCATCGTTGGTAAAAGCACGGCCCAAACCCTCAATTAGCAAAATAACAATGTTTGGCGGAGTTTGAATGGGTTTAAAAAAAAAGGAGACAAAACATCTGGAGCCTCATTTGTATGATAAAAAGGATATGCTGTTTCGCTTGGATAAACAAAAGCTTCTACTTGTCGCTCCTCCCCTTCATATTGATCAATATAGCTATCTGCGTAAATATCAGTTTCAAGGCTCGCTGGCGAGAAATAATTTAAACTAGAAGTAAGAAAGTAGGCTGTCTTATTAATTGCTAGGTTATTTTCATATTCATTTTGCAGATCAATCAAATTGCTATACTTCTGGGCATTTGTTAACACTACAAAAAAGGCTATGATGGAAATAATGAAAGCAAAAGATAGATTAATCCTGATTTTCCTTCGTAAAAAAATAAGACCAAAACCAAATACCATTAACATCAAAATAAAACTAAGAACGGTAATAGCATTTAAGGCAGATGATGCCCCTAGCGTTTGTTTAATATCAGCTAAGGAATAGCCAAA
>DATJDT010000165.1:0-1848 GCA_035497275.1 Pedobacter sp. | reverse complement strand
TAACATTACTTATTATGGTACGTCAACAGCGGCTATTACCCGAATGTATGCTTACTATTCGGCTACTAAACAAGCTATTGTTGCTTCCGGAAAGTTTGTAAGTTCGGTGCCGGTTACCAATGTTACTTATTATCTTGATCCTAATGTAACAAAATCAGATGGTACACTAGAGGGAACAGGTGTTAACAGGGATTATAATGCCATGACATGGCGTAGCAATGTAATTGGTACCGATAGCTTTTATGTGGAGATACCCATTAATGAGCTAAAATATACAGGCTCTACACCATATGAGTTAAAAGTAAAATTGATTCAGGAAAATGGTAATATTAAAGAAACCATATATCCCTTTACATTTGAAAACAGTTTGCCGATAATTAATATTAAGCCCGATTTTGATAAAAGCAATTGGACCATTGCTGGTTTAAGTTCGCAAGAAACCACAGTGAGCAATAATCCGGCGAGCTTCATGATCGATAATAATCTAAATACCTATTGGTATTCAAAATACAATTCGACAGAAGCTGTTTTGCCACATTTTGTGACAGTTGATATGGGGAGTGTTAAAACGGCAGATGGTTTTACCATCAACCAACGGCAAGATGTTTATCGAATGGTTAAAGATGTAGAAGTAATGATTAGTTCGGATAATATAAATTGGGCATCTACAGGTAATTATGTAATCAATAGTATAGCTGCCCAACAAAGAATTTCTTTTGGTGCGGCTAAAACATTCCGTTATTTTAAAGTGGTCGTTAAATCCAATTACGATAACAGTACCAACAGATCGTGTATTGCGGAAATTGGGATATATAAAAATTAAAAATTGTTTAAATCATATTTATGAAAAAAAGAGTAGTCCTTTTTCTGTTTTGCTGTATCACAACCTTTATCGCGAAGGCTCAACCTGCCGTTCAGCACGATCTTCATTTTACCTCACTTCCAGCTAAGTGGGATGAGGGGGTTCCGTTGGGGAACGGCTTGATGGGGGCATTGGTTTGGCAAAAAGAGAACAATATCCGCTTTTCTTTAGACCGTGCTGATTTATGGGACTTACGGCCTACAAAAGATCTTCAGCGGGAAGAATTCAATTATAAATTTGTTCAAGAACAGGTAAAAAAGAAAGACTTAACTCTCGTTAGGAAATATTTCGAGTCTCCCTATAGAAATGCGCCAGCTCCAAGTAAAATACCAGGAGCTGCGCTTGAATTTGGTATTCAAAACTGGGGTAAAGTATTGTCGGTAAACCTGTCCTTAAAAGACGCTTTATGTGAAGTGAAGTGGGACCAAGGGATCGTATTGAAAACATTTATTCACGCTACCCAACCAGTTGGATGGTTTCGCATTGAAAATCTCAAAAGTGAATTTGTACCTCATCTAATAGCGCCAAAATACCAGGGCAATATAAAAGCTACAGGGAATACTGTTGGTGGTGATGATTTAGCTGGATTAGCCTATAAACAGGGAAGTGTTGTTGAAAAAGATCATTTAATTATCTACGATCAGGAGGGGTGGGGAGGATTTAAATATCAGGTAAGTGTGAAATGGAAAAAAATAGACAGTTCTACTATAGAAGGGGTTTGGAGTATTTCGTCACAATATCCTGCTAAAAAGGTTAATCCATTAGCTGTTAATGTAGTAACCCGGCATATTCAAAATGGGTATGCCGTAGATTTTAGAAGCCACCTTGCTTGGTGGGAAAAATTCTGGCATCAGTCGGCTATCACCGTACCCGATGTCCTATTAGAAAAACAATGGTACCTTGAGCAGTATAAATTTGGCTCAGCTGCCCGAAAAGGTGCTCCGCCAATTAGCTTACAAGCTGTTTGGACAGCAGACAATGGCCGG
>DATJDT010000164.1:0-3675 GCA_035497275.1 Pedobacter sp. | reverse complement strand
GTTGATATTTGAAAATAGAATCCTTCGCCAAATTGGTAAACATCAACCTAGGCTCTGGTAATTCTTCTAATTTAATTTGATATTGATTGATCCAATCGCCATATGGACGTCTGTTACAAACCTGTTTTTTAATTTCATCATCACTAATAATTCGGCCCTGCTCCATGTCTACAACAAACATTTTACCAGGTGTTAGCCTTCCTTTTTCAATGATCGTGCTTTGATCTATCGCAAGTGCTCCAGATTCAGAGGCCATGATTACGCGGTCGTCGTTAGTTAATGCATAACGAGAAGGACGCAATCCATTACGATCTAATGTAGCACCAATTAAATTACCATCGGTAAACGCAATTGCAGCCGGTCCGTCCCATGGCTCCATTAACGATGCATGGAATTCATAGAAAGCCTTTTTAATCGGGTCCATGTCTTCATTGCCATCCCACGCTTCCGGAATTAACATCATTAATACGTGTGGTAACGATCTGCCCGCATGTAATAAAAGTTCAACTACGTTATCCAAGCAACCAGAATCCGACTGAGATTCATCAATTACCGGCAAGATCATATTTAGTTCTTCTGCCGTAAAATAAGGTGATGCGAATGATTTAACGCTAGACCTGAACCAGTTTAAATTGCCCTGTAAGGTATTAATCTCGCCATTATGTGCAATATATCTAAATGGTTGTGCCAATCGCCACGAAGGGAAAGTGTTGGTTGCAAAACGCGAGTGAACCAAGCCAAATGCCGATACCATTCTTTTATCACTTAGCTCGGCAAAATAGGTGCGAACCTGCAGTGATGTTAATTGTCCTTTATATATAATGGTGCGAGAAGAAAACGAAGCAATATAAAAATCTTGTTTACTACCTGCTACCGTACTATAGATTGTTTTAGCCAAATAAGTCTTTAAAACAAAGAGTTTCCTTTCAAAATCTGCTCCTGGAGCTATATGATAAGGACGTGCAATAAAAACCTGTTCAATTTCTGGCTCCACAGATAGTGCCATAGCTCCTATATCCGTTGTATCAACCAGCACTTTTCTGAAACCTAAAACTTCTAGTCCCAGTTTTTCTGCAGTACGATAAATAATTTCTCTACATTCTTCACGGGCACGTATTTCTTTAGGTAAAAACAACATCCCCACCCCATAATTTCCATATTCAGGTAAGCTAAATCCTGCTCTTAAGCATTCGTCAAATAAAAATTCATGAGGAACTTGAATCATAATTCCAGCGCCATCGCCTGTGTTTGGTTCAGCACCACAAGCGCCCCGGTGATCGAGGTTTTCTAAAATGGTAATGGAATCTGATATAATTTGATGTGATTTACGACCTTTAACATGGGCTACAAAACCGATACCACAGGCATCATGTTCAAAGCTTTTACGGTATAATCCTTGGTGTTCATTCAAGTTCTTCATCTTGGTCTCCTTCTGGTTTGTTAGTTAGTGTATAGGAAACACTAAGATACTAATTTTTCTCTTTAAATTACATTATCCGTAATATTTTTGATATAAATTTAAATATTATGTTTCGTATGCTTTCTTTTTTGCGAAATTATTAACTGAAAACGTTAACATTTATTAATTTCATAATGTATAAATTTATTATTTATGCATAGTAATCGCTTAAAGGGGGGTATTTTTCGTCTTCTAGCAGGCAGAAAGTGGCTTAATTAGCTTTAATTTTAAGTGTGGATCATAGCATTTGGCGTCTTATTTGCCTTCTCTATGTTTTACACTCAACTCCAATCCCTTATAAATCAATCAGGTAGTTATTATTCGATAATTTTCCTACTTTTCTTTTTGTAAAATGAGCGCTTTTGCTACCTTTGTGCCGGGCAAGTCTTTTACGATCAGCTCCCTTTGAACTCCCCCAGGGCGGGAACGAAGCAAGGGTAGAAGGTTGTAGCGGTGCGATAAAAGTTGCTTGCCCATTTTTTTTCTACCCCTAGTCCCCTGAAGGGGGAATGTAAATTCTTCAGGGTATGGTGTTCTAATCACCAAATGTTTTAAAATCGAAACCCAAAATTATTACATATGAAATTTTTTATTGACACCGCAAACTTAGCTCAAATTAAAGAAGCACAAGATTTAGGCGTTCTTGATGGTGTAACCACTAATCCAAGCTTAATGGCTAAGGAAGGCATTACTGGCGAGGCGAATGTAATTAACCATTACAAAGCTATTTGCGATATTGTTGATGATAATGTAAGTGCAGAAGTTATTGCTACAGATTTTGAAGGTATTGTTAAGGAAGGTGAAGCTTTAGCAGCACTTAACCCTAAAATTGTGGTAAAAGTACCGATGATTAAAGATGGTATTAAAGCAATTAAATATTTTTCTGGCAAAGGTATAAGAACTAACTGTACATTAATTTTCTCTCCAGGTCAGGCTTTATTAGCTGCAAAAGCTGGCGCAAGTTACGTTTCACCATTCTTAGGTCGTTTAGATGATATTTCAACAGATGGTTTACAATTAATCGAAGATATCCGTTTAATATTTGATAACTATGGTTATCCAACAGAAATTTTAGCAGCTTCTATCCGTGGTCCATTGCACATTGTTGCATGTGCTAAATTAGGTGCTGATGTAATTACTGCTCCATTGGCAGCTATTACGGCCCTATTAAAACACCCATTAACTGATAGTGGTTTAGCTACTTTTTTAGCAGATCATGCTAAAGCGAATAGTTAATTATTGAAAGGCACGATCGTCATTGCGAGGTACGAAGCAATCTTAGTCTAGATTGCTTCGTACCTCGCAATGACTCTTATTGAATTTCCAAGATCTTGCCCCGAGCAAAAGCACAGAATTAATCAACTCATCAGAACATCTTTCACAGCCTGGTAATCAATCTGCTCATCTGGAGCGATTAAAATACCCTTCACCCCTGCTCCATTGGCCGCCTCAACGTCGCGCGGCTTGTCGCCGATCATCACAGATAGTGCTGGATCGATATTGTAAGTTGCAATTGCCTCTAGTAACATTCCAGATAAAGGCTTTCTGCATTCACATGGCCCTGTTACACTTGGGTGATGTGGACAATGATAAGCGTGGCTTATTTTCGCTCCCTGAGCTTCAAATGCCGCAAATAAAATGCTATGCATTTCGGCAAGCTGCTCTTCTGTATATCGTTTTTGTGCAATGCCGCCCTGATTGGTAATTACAATCAACAAATAACCTTCGTCATAAAACCTTTTTAAAGGAGCAATTTGATAGCTTAACACCTCAAAGTCTTCTACCCTGCAGATGTAATCATGTATTTCGTGGTTTAACACCCCATCCCTGTCTAAAAAAATTGCTTTTTGCTTCATGTCGTAAAGATGTTAAAAGTCAGTTTGATATTCATAAAAAAAATTAACTTTATGACATAAACCTCATCCAATGAACAAAGAAGAATTTAAGCCATTTGTACCAGCAGAAAGTAATGTTGCTGAATTTACCATTAAATCAATCTTACTAGGCTGCATTGCTGGAGTAATTTTTGGAGCGGCAACAGTGTACCTGGCACTAAAGGCGGGCTTAACAGTTTCGGCATCTATACCAATCGCCGTATTGGCTATTACACTTGGTAAACGTTTTTTTAAAACTACCATCTTGGAGAATAATATTATTCAAACAACCGGCTCAGCGGGCGAAAGTATTGCAGCTGGCGTAGTTTTTACTTTACCGGG
>DATJDT010000163.1:0-1552 GCA_035497275.1 Pedobacter sp. | reverse complement strand
TATCGTATTGAGCGCTGTTTTTGGTGAAGTTGCTGAAGAAGCATCATATACAATCTTTCCATCGGCAGTTTTTGTAACACGTATGCCAGCTTGCGTTATAAGTTCACCGTTAACTGCGTCATTTAAGTTTATCTTGGTTCCATTCGCTAGGATAAGAATGGCTTTGTTTCGTCCAGGTTTGATATCATGGGCTATAAGTTCTTGGCTATTGCTTTTTTGTTTGTTGTAGAAGTATAATCCCAAAGAAACAGAGATGACCAGAATAGCAGCAGCGGCGATGCGAGGCCAAATTGATATTTTCTTTTTTCTCTGAATTGATGAAAGATTATTCCAAACTTCATCCAAATCGGTTAGGCGCTCCGTTTCACTAATCTCATGAACAGGACTGTCTTGGTAAGATAGATACCAGCTTTCTACAAAAGCTCGCTCATCGGGCGTGCATGTACCTTCTTTATAGTCGTTTAATATTTTTTCAATATCTTTCTTTTGCATCATTTTGAGCTTGTTTATCTCCAAATATGCTACTAAGACAAGTTGTAAGACGGGAACATGTAGATAAGTTTATCAAAAAAATGAAAATAGTTTAAATTAACTGATATTCAGTTATTTAAACTGATGGTAAGAAATAAGGAAGGTTAAAAAAGTTGTTACGCCAAGGCGGTTTTTTAAGATTTTTAGGGCGTTAGAGATCTGTTTGTCAACAGTTTTTTCGGATATAGTTAAATGTTTGGCAATTTCTTTATGGCTAAGATGCTCCTTTCTGCTAAGCTCAAAGATGATCCTCATTTTTGTTGGCAGAGCTTCAATTTCTTTTTCAATGATATTGGCTAGCTGTTTTTCACGAATAAGGTGATCGGTGACAATTTGTCCAAAACTAGAGAAATTTTGCATCGAAGTAACATACTTGGCTTTAACCTCCTTACGGGTAATGTGATTAATAAGGCTGTTTCTTACTGCGGCGTATAAATATCCTGGTAAATTGCTAAGCTCATTGCTTTCTCTGTTTTTCCAAAGCGTTGTAAATACATCTTGTATAATGTCTTTGACTTCTTCTCGATCTGAGAATTTCTTGTAGGCATGGGTATGTAACAATACCTTATATCTATCGTAAACTTCGGCAAAAGCAGTCCTGTCACTCCTTTTCAATAAAGCCAACAGCTCCTGATCCGATAACTTAGTATAGCTAAACATTGCGTATTTCTGTATACAAGTATAAAAAATTAATCCTGATTTAACATTGATTAATACCCATTTAATAAATTAAGGGTTTGTTAGCATATGTTAAGCTAGTTGACCTTTGAACCTGGGGAATGTGTTAAAGGACATGTTTGATACATTGGCAATTACTAATCATTAAAAATAGCGTGTAAATATTAATTTGATAGGTATATCAATTGTTTAATTTTCAGTGTTTTGATGCTAAGTTAGTTTCTGGCAAGAAGACATAAAAAAAACGCTAATAATAATTTATTAGCGTTTATCCAAAATGTGTAGCGGGAACGAGAGTTGAACTCGTGACCTCAGGGTTATGAATCCTGCGCTCTAACCAACT
>DATJDT010000162.1:0-1844 GCA_035497275.1 Pedobacter sp. | reverse complement strand
AAAAACAATAAGCATAACTCCACTAATTAAAAAAGAAGACCTTCAAAAAGGGATAATCATTGTTCCTCCAGCGCTTGTTGAAGGAAAATGGATTAAAAGCTTAATACAACCAGCAACAGCAATTTGCTCTGGATGGATGATGGTAAGAGCTGGAAGACGGTGGAGAAGTGCAGATGCGGGATTTGCCCTAAGTGATCATGCCGACTGGCCTAGCCTACTTAACGCAATTAAAGCCACCCAAGCCGAAAAGGTTTTTGTAACACACGGCTATACAGCAATCTTTTCAAAATACCTTAATGAAATTGGAATAAACGCAGAAGAAGTTAGCACAAAATATGGTTCGGAAGAAAATGACGACGATAACCAAACCAAACAAAACGAGATCACTTGAAACAATTTGCAGCATTAATACAACAACTGGAATTAAGCAACAAAACGAACGACAAAATTGCCGCTCTAGTAGATTATTTCAATAATGCCAACGAAAAAGATAAACCTTATGTTATTGCAATGTTTACTGGCAAAAAGCCAAAACGACCAGTTAGTACTGCATTAATTAAAGAGTGGGCAATAGCAGAAAGTGGCATCCCAGAATGGCTATTTACCGAAAGCTATCATAATGTAGGAGATTTAAGTGAAACTATCGCACTGATTTTACCGCCAGCTAAAACTGAAACAGCTAAAGCTCTGCATCAATGGGTCAATGAACTTGCAACCATAGCCACACAAAATGATGAACAGAAAAAGAAATATATCTTAAATGCATGGAATGGATTAAGTACATCAGAAAGGTTTATTTTCAATAAACTAATTTCAGGCAACTTTAGAATTGGTGTTTCCAATAAAATGCTGGTTAATGCGATTGCAAAGCAAAGCGGCGTAGAAAGCAGCAAGATTATGCACGCTATTATGGGAAAATGGGATCCAAGTAAAACTACCTATCCAGAATTAATTGAAGGTGCACATGTAAATACAGACAATTCTTGGCCATATCCATTTTGCTTAGCTTATGCGTTAGATACCGAACCAGAAAACCTAGGCTCGCCGAACAGTTGGCAAGCTGAATGGAAGTGGGATGGTATTCGAGGACAAATCATCAAACGAAATGGCGAGCTCTTTATCTGGTCGAGAGGAGAAGAATTGGTAACTGATCAATTTCCAGAACTTCACTTTTTAAAAAATGAATTACCAGATGGAATAGTCTTAGATGGAGAGATTCTTTCGATAAAAGATGGAAAAGTACAGTCATTTAATACACTACAGCAACGCCTAAATAGAAAAACGATTACTAAAAACGAATTAGTTAATGCGCCAATAGGCTTTTATGCTTATGATATCTTAGAACATGGAAACGAAGATATTCGATTAAAGGAATTGCATGAAAGAAGAAATATTTTAGAAATAGTTATTGCTAATTTAACTACCTCTCAAATTGTAAAACTCTCTCCAATAATACATTTCGAAACTTGGGAAGACCTAGCTGAACTTCGATCAACTGCCAGGCAGATAAACAGTGAGGGTATCATGTTAAAAAAGACAAACTCAGCATTTCATAGCGGACGAAAGCGCGGAGATTGGTGGAAATGGAAAATAAATCCTTATACGATTGATGCAGTAATGATTTACGCTCAAAAAGGAAGTGGCAGACGTGCTAATTTTTATACCGATTATACCTTTGCAGTGATCGATGGCGAAAAACTAATTACCATAGCAAAGGCTTATTCAGGTTTAACTGATAAAGAAATTAAGGAGGTAAATTCATTTGTAAACAAAAACGCCATAGAAAAATTCGGACCAGTACGAACTGTTAAACCTGAACTTGTATTTGAAATTGCCTTTGAAGG
>DATJDT010000161.1:0-9476 GCA_035497275.1 Pedobacter sp. | reverse complement strand
TCGATTGGTAGGCAATAGATATTTGGCCTTTTCTGTCAACTTGGGCTGCGTTTCCATACATAGTTCTATACCAAGGCTCTTTGTGCGCATAAAAAGCTACATCGCTAATCCCGTTTCCTCCAAGTGTGAAAACTTGGCCTTCGTGGAGTTCCTTTGGTAAAGGAAAGCGTTTCGCATCAGGGGTATGGATAATGTATTGGAAAGGAGCTGCATCACCTATGGTTTCGGCTAAACCGCCTAACGTTTTATCATTTAGGGCCAACATTCCGATTGCATAGTTTACTGTTTTGCTAGTATCGCGGGCAACGCCGATGATTTCGCCCATTAGGTTAGTAATAGTTGTGTGGTAATTTCCCCATTGAATTACATCGATTCCTTTACGAGGTGAGAGCGATTGCAGGGTGAATTTGAAATATTTCTTTTTTGGGGCAATGCTAATCTTTGCAACCGAGCCATTGGGATATTTAACCACCAATGTTTGGGTAGCCTGCATATAGGTAGCATTGGTAGGCTGGTAATAAACCTTCTTTTTGCTATCATATAAGCTCATGATAGGCGATGGCTTATCTGTTGGACTAAATTCGCGGTTTGGCTTAACAGTAATGTTTTTCATACTGGTGATAAAGCCTTTGTTGTTAATACTGATTTTAAAATAATCTGTACTAAAATTGTATTGTGCAAAGCTCAAAATGGGGCTTGCGGTTACAATAAATAGGATGACGATTTTAATGATTTTTAGGTTCATAATGGATTGATTGTTTCTTTGTGTGTGTGGTATCTAATGTATGATTAATTATGTTTAACTAGTTTATAAAAAATGGCCGGAATTTCTTCCGACCATAATTGCCTGAATACAGACCCAACTTTAAACTAAACTAACTTAACTTTTATTGAAAATATTATTGTAATGGATCGAATGTACCTCCCCATTCGTTATTTTGAAGCAAGACGTTTTTCGACTGAGAGATATTTGATGGATTTAATGCATAAAACCAATGGTTTAAATCTAAATTATACTTAAAGTTGGCATCACCATCTAAATTATCGATAAAGTTTGCAGTAAATTTACTTCTTACAGAAGAAGTCATGATATTATCTGCTGGTGTTACCATTTGACCAGCATTAAGTGTGATGTACAACCCATGACGAGCACCTTGGCTGTTAAGTAAATCATAGCGTTTCCAACGACGTAAGTCATCAAATCGTTTGTTTTCAAATGCAAATTCTACCTGTCTTTCTGCAACATAAGCGTCACGAATTTGATTTTGCGAAGTTGCAGTAATGCCATAATTTCCGCTACCTGCTACTATCCCAGCACGTTGTCTGATATCTTTTAAAACTTGAATGGCTTCTCCGGTTTTTCCTAATTCATTAGCACATTCCCCATAGTTCATTAAAACTTCAGCATAGCGGATTTCTACCCAGTCCGTTTGAGCTTGACCGCCAAGACCTGCTGTTACTGTAACATCAAGACCTTTGCGTTGAAAAAATCCAGTAATGCCAGGGTTGCCAGGCATACCAGGATGTATTACCGGTAATGCATTCTTATATCTATTGTTTGCTGCATCCCATTGCCAAACGTTCCAAAAACTATTGCCTTTTACATAGATTGGTGAAAGTTCATCTGGAGTAGGGTATGGAGTCCCTCCAACAAATACAGTTGCATAGAAACGATCGTCTCGATTGGTATAGAAGTCATTTAAGAACTGTGCATTGTAAGCAGGATTCGACAATTGATTTTTGTCAAATTGCATGGCAGAACCATCTTTTTTAGGAAATGCCAACAATAGCGACAACAATGGTTGATTATTATTCGAGGCATCTTTAGTAAGTGGCTCAGGTCTAATACCATTAAAGTTGTTAGGATGTGAAGGATAGGCGAACTGATTTACCATAATCACTTCCTTGTTGCGCTCTTGAGTCCAAAGTGTTCCGAAACTATTGTGTAAACCATAATTTTGACTTACTGCATAATCAACAGCTGCCTTATTGGCATCATAGGCTGCCTGCCAACGTGTTGAACTATTTGTTGGGTTGAACAATGGACTTGCATAAACAAGTAAAATACGTCCTTTGAATGCTAGTGCTGCAGTTTTGGTAATTCGGCCATAATCAACTGTAGCATTGGAATAAACACCAGGTAATAATAACGCTGCGCTATCTAAATCTTTTACCATTTGGTTTACACATTCAGATGTTTTGTTACGCGGCAAGTTCAGTACATTATCAATTTTTTGTGTTTGTAAAATTAATGGAACTCCACCAATTGATTTTACCATACCCCAATAAGCCCAAGCTCTCCAAAATTTCGCTTCAGCAACATATTGCTTATTTAAATCTGCTGACAAAACAGAAGTTGGAACTGTTTTCAACTGGTCTATAAAAAAGTTAATCTTATCAATGGTTGTATAATTAACACTGACGTTAGTGTTACTAACCGTTAAAATTCCCCTTTGGTATTCGCCGAGGCTTTTGGGTGTAGAAATCCCCTCATCTGTGGAGTTTCCGTTAAATGACCATCCTGGCATTGAACTGCCATAGATGTCGCTTAGATATGCTTTGATCATAGCTGCATCATTCCAAACATTATCCGGGCTGATATTATTATCGTTGGTATAATCTAATCCTTTTTTGCAAGATGCTGTAAATAGCATCATTACAAGGAAGTAGATAAGGAATTTCGGTATTTTATATTGTAATTTCATGTCTATTTATCGATTAAAGTGTAAGATTTACTCCAAAATTGTATGTTTTCATCGTTGGGTAAGAGAAACCATCTGCAATTTCAGGGTCATAGTATTTATCGTTAAAATTGCTAATCATGAAAAGATTAGATCCACTGAAATAGAATTTTAAGTCTGAAACGCCCACTCTTTTTGTGATACTAGATGGAATAGAATAACCGACATTTAATAGTCTCATTCTTAAAAAGTTTGAACTTTTTAACCAAAAAGTACTTGCGTCATTTGTTACTCTTCCAGTACCATCATTTGCTGAGTATCGTTTTGGTAGGGTAGCATTAGGATTTTCAGGTGTCCAACTATCGTTATACCAATTACTCCACATCCTATTCCACTCTACCCCTCCGGCAAGATCGTTCATGTATTTGTACTGGTGAAAGTTACCGCTGAACGATGCATCAAGCGAGAAGCCTTTCCAAGAGAATCCTAAGTTTAGTCCAAGAGTTACAGGATTATTATTCTTTTTAATCATTTTTATATCCCAGTCATCAATAATGCCATCCGGAGTGCCATTTGGCCCGCTTAAGTCTTCGTAAGTCGCCTGCCCTAATGCCGGTAGATTGCCATAGTATTTATAGTTCGGATTCGCGGCTTTAAAGGCATCTAAGTCTGCTTGTGTACGCAACATACCAGTTACTACGCGAGTGTTAATTCTGCTGGTAGAAGCTCCAACAGTTTTTTGCCATGGATAGGTAATATTCTCATCACGTGTAATATATTTAGCTCCACCATAAGATGCATTAACATTAGCATAATAATTAAACTCATGTACTTTGTTTCTATATCCAAGTGAAACTTCTGCACCACGAGCACTTATTTCACCATAGTTTGATGACGGTAAACTGCGGCTAAAAGTTGGAGGGACCAAAGCTATACGGCCGCCTAAAATATCGTAAGTGTTTACGTAATAATATTCTGCGCTGGCACTAAAATGCTTAAGAAAATTAAGATCTATCCCAATATTTGTACTCAATGACTTTTCCCAAGTTAGATTTTCATTTACAATGCCTCCATATCTAACACCGACATTTGTAGTGGTCGCAGTACCAAAGTATGCATTTGTTCCCGCCGAATACGATTGTTGCCACTGCCAGCCACCAACGGCATCATTACCTACAAGCCCAGCAGATGCGCGGAACTTCAATAGGTCTATCCATTTAGTGTTAGCTAGGAAATTTTCGTTTGAGATAATCCAGCCGAGGGAACCAGAAGGGAAAAATCCCCAACGTTTATCTGGAGAAAAGTTCATGGAACCATCATATCTTCCAGTGAAACTGGCAAGATATTTACTTTTATAATCGTAGAAAAGCTGACCTAAATAGGATTTTCTACCAGTGGTAGCTGTTGTAGAACCACTTGCGTAAGAATCAGCCCTATCTCCACTTGCAGCCCACCACTGATCAGTAAGGTAAACAGGGAAGTTTTCTCTACCAGCACTAATGCCGCCTGAATTGGCTTCAAATTTTTCGTAGTTTACCCAACCTTTTATATTGTGTCCACCAAATGAATGTTCATAATTAATTTGAAAATTTAATTGATAATCATTGCTCCAGCTATATGCTTCTTGAATATAATTTTTTCCAATTTGGGATGATTTTTTTAATGCAGTCAGGTCATTGTCATCGATACTAATGATATGATTACCAGTTTTTTTCATTACCCACATATCGTATTGCTTACCATAAGTTTTGTTGCGGTTATCAGTATACGATTTATTGAATTGAGCCGAAGCGCTTAATCCTGGAAGGAATGGTGCCTTATAAGTAGTTTTTAAATTTAAAATTGGTTTTATTCCATTACTTGTGACGTAACCGCCATCTCCTCTAACTTCAGCACCTACATTGGCAATCCACCCATAGTCAATTGGATTACCGTTTTTGGTCCATACAGGCTGGTCAGGTTGCCACACTAGCTCTTTACGATAGATGCCTGAAATATCACCCACAGCTGTATTTGTGGTGCTTTGGTTTAAGTTGTTATTTAATGTAAGGCCTGCAAATAATTCTATATCTTTTGTAACGTCGGCCGTAATATTTGCACGAAGATTATATTTGTTATATTCAACATTTTGTAAAAATGCACCCTGTTTCGTGTACGAACCGCCAACAAAATAGCGTATTTTATCACTACCGCCTGCTGCACTTAAATTGTGGGTAGTTACAAATGGATCTTGCCAAACTGCGTCTAGCTGGCTGTATCCCATTCCGTTGTTTATGCCTTTGAAATAATCTAAATCACTTTGGGTCCATCTCCATCCTGCTGGATCTGAAACAGGGTTGATCCTATTATATAGTTCGCCTGCTTGAACAGCACTGGTGATTGACGCATTGGCATTTCTTTTGTCAAAACCAGTACTATAGGAATAAGTAATTTGGGCTTTTGTATTTTTGGTGCCTTGACGGGTTGTTACAACAACTACACCACCCGATGCTCTTGAACCATAAGCAGCAGTAGAAGCCGCATCTTTTAATACTGAAATATTATCAATATCATTCGGACTCAAATTATTGAAATCTCCTGAACCACTAATTTTTCCGTCAATTACATACAGGACATTTTGAGCATTAAATGAACTACCAGTTCGGATAGATATACCTGGTTGAGTCCCTGGAATACCATTTGGTGTACTTACACGAACTCCTGTCATTTGACCTGCCAAGAGATTTCCTAGTGATGTAGTTGGAGTATTGCGTCTCATTTCATCCATTTTCATGGTTACGATAGAGCCTGTAAGCAATTCTTTCTTTTGTGTACCATAACCCACTACCACAACTTCATCCATATCGATAGAATTTGAAGTCATTTCAATTACCATTCCTTGTTTTGCGCTAATGGTGATTGCTTGATAACCAGTCATGGTAACTTTTAACATTGCTCCATTAGGTACTGTTATGGTAAATTTACCATTTGCATCAGCAACTGCGGTAGCGTTAGATTTTGTCGTTGTACTAATGTTAGCCCCAGCCAAAGGGCTTTTTTCTTTTGCATCAACTACGGTTCCTGTTATTCTGTCTTGCGCAAAGACATAATGGGATTGTAGCAACACAAAGACGATTCCGAGAATCCTCAGGTGTTTTTGTAAAATTCCTCTCATAATTTGATCATTTAGATTTATATTTTTTCGGTTATGTTGTTGATACATTCTATGGTATACCAACTAAGATTAAATTTATAGAGAACAATTCCGGCTAACTACCACAATCTTCGCAAATACCTATGCTTTTTTTGCTCTCGAACTTTCGTCTTTTTTTCTTTCGTAACCCATTGTTTTTTAGTTAAAAGAGAAGAAAGTGTTAAGGTTTAAGGCTTGGTCCTTTTGTTGTGGAGTACAACTATTGCTAATTTGATTATTTGTTATGTTTTCTTTGCATTTAGCAATAGCTTTGATAGCTTGAAATTGTATTGTGCATACAAAGTTTTTTCGTAACTTTATATATACACCAAATATCAAATGCAATATATATACGAAAATTTCACCTTTCCGCCTGATCAATCCTTTACGGTACGATCGGATATCATGGAGCTGAAAAGGTATACCTCGTTTAGGTCCCACGTGAACTTTGAGATTGCCTTAATAGAAAATAGTTGCGGTAAACGCTTTGTTGGTGACCATATTGAGGATTTCCAGGGAGCAGAATTGGTGTTGCTCGGAAGTTATTTGCCACATTGCTGGCAGTATTATGGTGCTATCGACGATAAAGTGCAGCCCCATTTAGTTATTGTACACTTTTTTCCTGATTTTATGGGAAAGGAATTGCTTGCTAAACCCGAAGCAATCCATCTAAATCAGCTATTCGAGAATGCGGCAAAAGGTATTTTATTTACTGGTCCAACAGTTACAAGAGCTAGAATGATTTTAAATCAGATGCTATTTGAAACCGGGCTTTCTCGCGCTGCGCTAATGCTTCAACTTTTGGATGTATTGGCTCACTCAAATCATGCTAAAACGCTTTCTTCGCCGTCATTTAATATTATCGAAACTTCTAGCGAGGCAAATAAGATTAACCGTGTTTTTGATTATATCTTTAATAATTTCAAGGAAGATATTTCTTTACACGATGTTGCTGCTATTATTCCAATGTCTACAGCAGCATTCTGTCGGTTTTTTAAACTAAAAACTAATAGGACATTAGTTGAATTTATTAAAGAAATTAGAATAGGGCATGCCGCAAAATTATTAATGGAAGGTAATTATAATGTAACCGAAACGTGTTACAAAAGTGGTTACAACAATATATCCAATTTCAATAAGCACTTTAAAGACGTAAAGGGATTATCGCCTAGAGAATTTATTAAGCAATATCAGGAAACTGCTTAGCTATTGATTATTGAACTTATAAAAGGGAGCTGCCTCTACCCAGGTTTGCCCAGCCGAAGTGCCATTAACACCTTTTTGATAGGTATTCATTAATTTATTCCATTCTGCACAGCGGGGGCTATAAGATTCGGCCAATTTTCCCATTGCATTTAAGTCGGCATCCTTGGCCACCTGGATGGTCATTACAATAAGATCTTTGAAACGATAAAGTGTGATACTTTTATAACCCGCTTTCTTAAAACCCGCTTCAACTTCTGGCCAAACTTGTTTGTGATAAGTTAAATATTCCCCAAGTTTTTTAGTGCTATCTACGGTATTTACCACAAAAACTTTTTCTACTAACTCGGTTTTTTTATGCTCGGTATGCGCTTGCTTGCACATTATTAAAGAACAAGCGAAAATCACTAGTAGGCATTGTTTGAATATTGTTTTCATCTATTTCTAATTTTAGTTTTTATGGGTTATCGTAGTTGCGGGCTAGGTTTCATTAGTTAAAAAGCACATAAATCATGGTCATTAATGCAGCCATGGCCAACCAAATAAACCATACCGATTTAGCAGTGTGTGGTTTTTCGACAACTGTATTCGCATCGTCTCCTGATTCGGCTATCACTATTGGCGTAGGTTTGGTAAGTAGGGTTACTGCAATAATAACAATACTTAATGCTGCAAAAATATAAAATGACAGCATCAGGAAGTTTGGCCAATAGCCATTATAGGGATAATTTAAAACATAACAGGCATCTATGATCAAACAAATCAATCCCCCTCCATAAAGAACAGTTTCAACAGCAATGCTATTTACACGTTTCCAGAAAATGCCGAATAAAAATACAACCGATAATGGCGGTGATAGTATAGAAACTAGTCCTTGGCTTAATTCGAAAAAGTTTTTTTCAGATTTGGAAAATAAAACTGCAATGCCTATTCCAATAATGGAAGCCACAACGGTAATCCATTTCCCAATTTTGTACTGATGTTTTAGGTTGATCTTTTTAAATTGTGGAAGGAAATCTAACGTAAATACAGTAGAGAATGAATTTAAGCTAGAGGAAACTGTATCTATCAATGCTGCAATTAATGCTGAAACACTTAAGCCTAATAAACCGTGTGGCATTAGCTCTTTTACCATGGTAAGATAAGCGGTATCTGCTTTTGCACTATTTTTAAATAAAACAAAGCAGATCATACCAGGTAAAATAAATAACAAAGGCGTAATTATTTTAAGTACGCCAATAAACAAGGCGCCGTATTGTCCTTCTTTTAAATCTTTTGCTGCTAACATTTTCTGTACAATGGTTTGATCTGCACACCAATAATAAATAGCAACCACTGGGTAGCCTAGCAAAATGGCAACCCACGAATATTCTGGGTGTGAGGCAGGTAGGAAAAGTTTCCAGTAGGAAGTAGGCGTTTGATCTACCAGCGACTGTACGCCGCCAATCTTTTGAAAACCTAAATAGGTAAGGATGATCGAGGATACGATAATGATAATGGATTGAAATATTCCAGTACGCACTACAGCCTTTAAGCCTCCAATAGCTGTAAAACTGGTAGCTACTATGGCAATAATAACCATCGCTTCTAGCAAAGTCCAACCAAATATTCCCGAAATCAATAAACCGCCAGCATATAGCGCGCTTCCTAACCACACAAAAAGGATAGAGATTAAACTGTATAGCACCAAGAAATTGTAAGAGCGTTTACCAAAGCGAACCAATAGAAACTGCGGGATGGTACTTATTTTAGCTTTTAGATAATAGGGCAGGAAAATCATGGATAGCAGCATCAGGAATATCCAAGCTAAAAGCTCGAAATTACTCCCTACAATACCGTTCGAAAATCCAATGGCGGCAAAGCCGATTAGCATCATAGGTCCAACATTGGCTCCAAACATGGAAAAGCCAATTTGCCACCATTTCAATGTCCGCCCGCCTAAAAAAATATCTTCCTGACCTTTACTTTTTTTATTAACCCGAAAAGCAATAAATAATAAAGCTGCGGCGTAAAGTCCTAAAATTAGATAATCAATGTAGTTGAATGTTAAGCTCAAAGTATTTTTTTTTAAATTAATTTACATGGATACGATCGGTCTATATCTCGAAACATTTTGTTTCTTCCATAGCTTTTCTTTTACTATTTTTTGTTCTTTGTAGCAATAATCCCAATCAATTCTGATGGGTAAGCCTGGTACCTCCGGTAAGATAAATCTGCCATTTTTCCATAATGGACGGATTAAGAAATACTTCTCTAAGCCAAACATGATTGAATAAAGGTATTCGATCATAGAATTTTCATTCGCGGAGGTCATAAGGAACGACGAAAATAACGAGTATCCGCCAGAAGAGAATTGTAGGTTTTGATGCTCGCACAGGTCTCTTATCTCCATCCATTCTTTTATTCCGCCTAACTGCGTG
>DATJDT010000160.1:0-3244 GCA_035497275.1 Pedobacter sp. | reverse complement strand
AAATGCTGCTAAACAGGTGCACGCTAACTGGCAATTGCTTAAATTGTACATCACAAAAGCATTTGCGGCAGATATGGTACAAGCCAAGCTGAACGCAGCAGGCGCTGCTTTATATGCAAGAAAATCTTTTGACAACTGGAGCGCTCTTCGCTGCCTGATAGATATTGCCAATAGCTTTATTACAGATAACCTGGTAGCCCTTACAGCCAATGATAATATGCCCGAAGATTTCCGGGCAAAGTTTCAAAACGATGGCAGCAATTGTATTGAGCATTCTATGATCTTTACCCAGGCAAAAATGGACAAGCAGATGGCTACCAGCGCTAAGGCAAAGGCTAACAACAGCATCTATACCAGCGCGATAGAAATGCTGAAAGATGGCCAGCAAATATTTAAAGGCGATGCCGCCACAAAGAAGCAGTTTACTTTCAGTTACCTCGTGTCAATATACCAGGGCGAAGGTTCGGCAAGCCTTAAAGGCTACGTTGTTAACGAATTTAATTTGCCCATAGAAGGGGTAACCGTTATGTCTGCCGACCAGAAGTATTCAGCCATCACCGATGCAAAAGGTTATTATCGCATTACCCGCATTGCCGAAGGTACTTATGTTTTTAATGTTACCTGTGCAGGTTTTATCCCATTAACGCAACAGATCACTTTTATCGCCGGCACAGCCGCCAGGGGCGATTTTGAGCTCGTGAACGAGATGAAGCGGGTTGCATAAAATATTTATTTTAGACCTAACAGGTTTTTGAAACCTGTTAGGTCTGTGTGCTACTCGTCAATGAAATGAAGCGGGTAGCATAGAATATAAATACCCCCCGCTGCCTGTAAGGCAATCCAAATGTTCATAAATAATGCTGATGGTATAACTAAATTTGTATTAGCAAGTTCTATCACAAATCATATGGATGTGATTTTAAAAATATTTAAGACTGTGACTTTTCAAAATAGCGACACAACCAAAAACGGAACAATAAGTTTTGCAAGATTTAAACAATATCCATTAGGCTCTGGAAGTAAGATTTATCAAGCATATTGTACTGCTTGTCATTCACATGACAGAGAATTGGTTGGCCCTGCTTTGACGCCAGAACTCATTAATTCAAGAACTAGAGAATGGCTATATACATTTTTTAAAGACAGAAAACATTTGAGACAAGACAATGCTTATTTGGCAAGAAGAAAAGAATTTAAAGAACTTGAATGTATGCAATTTATAGATGACCCAAGACAAGACGTTCAACAGTTGGTCGACTACTTAAAAGAATAAGGATTACGGCGTGCCTCACCTTAGCGCGGGGTTGTAGTTCGTAAGGTAGCTTGCGCTAATTTGTGTATGAGGTTTGAAAGGGTTCGTATATATTTGAGTAAGTAGTCATTGTAGCGAACGACACAGCACAACATAAACTGACAGAATAATTAGAAAATGGAATTTAACCCAAACAACAATGTAGTTAAGCTCTGTATTCAAGGCATGGACATGGAAGAAAGAGGCAAGACGGAAGAAGCAAGCAAACTTTTTCTTCAAGGCTGGAACGAAGCGACAAACGACTTTGAAAAATATACTGCCGCATTTTATGTTGCCCGACATCAAAAAAGTGTTTCTGATAAATTAAAATGGTTTGAGACTACATTACAACTTGCATTAAAAATAAATAACGATTCAGTAAATGGAGCGTTGTCGTCTCTATATTTAAACATTGCCAAATGTCATGCTGACTTGGGTGATGTTGACAATGAACAAAAGAATAATGATTTAGCAATTTCGTTCAAGGAAAATTTATCTGACAAAGGGCCTTTTTATCACGGCACAAAAGCAGATTTGCAGATTGGCGATTTGCTAACAGCAGGAGGCAGGTCTAATTACAAGACAGAACTCATAATGAATCATATCTATTTTACAGCCTTGGTTAATGGAGCTGGACTTGCCGCAGCTTTGTCAAAAGGTAAAAGTCGTGAACGTGTTTATATCATAGAACCGACAGGGAGTTTTGAAAACGACCCGAACGTTACAGACAAAAAGTTTCCCGGGAATCCGACACGTTCTTATAGAAGCCAGGCACCACTAAAAATTATTGGAGAAGTAACAGACTGGGCGAGACTAACACCAGAGGAAATTCAAAAATGGAATGAAAAGTTAGCGAATAGCAAAGGGGAAATTATTAATTAAATTTACACCTCATAGAAATTGAAAGTAACGGTATAGCCAACCCTGACTGAAAAATCTAAATGGTAGTGCTAACTGATAAGAACGAAAGAGAGCAACGAACCGCTAAACAGGTGCATTGGCAATAGCAGGAGGCAACGTACAAACTATCAGCTACAGTTCGCTATCAGCTTTTGTTCCAGTTTGAGGTCAATAATTTAGCTTTTGTTCATATCTTCATCTTCGGTTTTTCAATCAGCGATAGTTCCGGCAGACGATTTTCAAATGCCCTGCCATCGCTAATGCTTTACCGTTAGCTGTAAGTTTAGACAGACCCGCTTGTGCTTCTGTTTGGAAAAATAAAATTATCCCTTACATTGGAATTAATAGTTCATGAACTTTAAGTAATTAACTGTATACAGTTTACTTAATAATTATCTCTTAAAATTTATTTATGTGAAAAATTCATTTATTCTTTTATTTTCTTTAATTGTACATTCCACTTCATATTCACAAAATGAAAAATTATTGACAGACTTTTCTATTAAAGAAGGTAGATGTACTGGATCTCCTTATTGTAGAATATGCAGTAATTGCAGTAGATGCATTTATTGTAGTAGTGGCGGTTCTTGCGGCGTTTGTTCTAGGGGAAAAGTTTCTGAAAGTTTTCATAATAATCTAACAAATAGTAATAAAATAATAATAAGATCTCATACCCAAGGTAGAGTTCAAAATGTTTTTTCAAATGGAAATATTTATATTTTAGAAGATGAAAATTATTCAAAAAATTATCTTGCTAATGCCATTGTAATAGTTGATAAACTTAATTTAAGGACTGGGCCAGGTGTAAAATATCCTATCTTATCATATTTACATAAAGGTAATAAAGTGGCATATTTAGCATCCATAGGAGAATGGGTAAAAATTAAAGTTTTAGAAAATAATTTGATTGGTTTCGTTAATAGGAAATATATAAGATTTACAAATATCTGAATAGTGCATCCATGTCTGTGGCAGACTAACCAACTCATTGGTTTGCGCCTTTGAAAAAGAACAACCCTTTAAACACGCGGGCGAGAAGCCGTTCAAGCGCCG
>DATJDT010000159.1:0-13641 GCA_035497275.1 Pedobacter sp. | reverse complement strand
GCCGCAAACCAGAAACTGTCACTAAAGTATTTAAAACTCCAAATGGTGAAGAAAAAACAGTGACTGTGGAATTGTTTACCTGGGAGAAATTAGATTTTGTTGATAAAGTTAAAGCAGCATTTAACTTATAAAAAAAGCGCCTCAAATGAGGCGCTTTTTTTATATCCCCTTCATTTTCATAAAGACGAGTTCTTCATTCCGGATGTATTTATCGTCTATTGCATAAGACTCAATTCCTGCGATATGCATTTCGTCGATAATATCAATGAAATTTTTGTATACTGATTTAGATGTTGGTTTAATGATTACTAATAGTTTTTTTCCAGTATTTGTTAAATGTGCATTTTGAACATTCAACCTATTTTCAACAATCTTAGCCCGAATACCATCCAAAGGAATCACATTCATGATCGACTTATGAACCTCGCCCATATAGTAAACGGCCTGATTGTCTTTGCCTAACAAAATTGTCATGGTTCTAGAAGATGGATAAGACGCCAAATCCGTTTCATCATCAACAGGCACAGGCTTGGCGATATCCATTCCCTTCATTTTAGTTAGAGAGGTAGTTAACATAAAAAAGGTAATCAATAGAAATGCTAGATCTACCATTGCCGTTAGATCTACATTTGGTAATGCTTTTACTGATCGTCCCTTTACGGCCTTGCCGATTGGAGAAATACTTAAGTTTGCCATCTTGTTAAGGTTTTAAACAAGATGCAGAATGTGTTAACAATACATAAAACCTATCTAACTATTTTACTTTATCCCTTCAATCACTCCACAGCCAACTCTTGGGCCAGAATTACCGGTTGGTTGAGTCGTGTAATCATCGGTACCTCCATGTACAATTATCCCTCTTCCGATAATATTGTTCATATCATTTGACGTTATGTTCCACCTATCAGTAGCTACGGTGAGTGTAGCGTGTCCCTTTGCATCTAATTGAATATTCCCTATGTCACCAGAATGATAAGCGGAGGAGCCCCATTTTCCATGATTTTCATTCGTTGGATTCCAATGTCCATGCGTATTCTCTCCCATATTACCGCAATCCCCATGCTCGTGAAAATGAACTGCTACCACGCTGTCTGCTCGTTCAGGGAAATTTAGCTCCAACTCCATTTTCATCTTTCCATCGGCTAAGCTGAAAAATTTTACAGCTCCAATTACCTCATTATTCGCTGTTGAATTTAATGTTGCTTTGGCGACTTCTTTATCAATTTGCGTACAGGCAGCTATTAGGCTTGATAAAGCGAGCCCTACGATTAACAAATAATATTTCATGATTTTAATTTTATTAAAAAACAACCCTCATCCAATAAGGTTTTAAAATATTCATGCCAAATAAAAAAACCAATTGCGTTAGCCATTGTTTTAATAGCACATAAAATTTAACGATCATGGAACAGCCAGTAGAAATGAATACCTTGAGTCAGATCTTAGAAAAATTAAGGCTTAAAGGAAAAGATAATGAAATTAAAATGTCTGATCATGGCAAAATGCAATCAGCAAACCTTAATAAAATCTATAACCCAGAAGATTTAACTATTGTAAAAAGTTATCGTTTTGAAGGGATGTCGGATCCAGGAGATAGCTCAGTACTTTACCTGGTGTTAGATAAAGATGGCGATATAGGGTATATGCTAGATGCTTATGGAACTTACTCTGATAATGATGGTCCCGGCTTCGACGACTTTCTAAAGAAAATACCTGTTGCCGATAGGGATGAACAAGAGTTATTTGGCTAACGAAAAAGCTTCGATTTTGACATCGAAGCTTTTTCGTTAACTTTAGGGTCTATGTGGACTTGCAATCTATGTCATCAGCAATTTAAAAATAACAACCAAACTCATTTTTGTACCACTTTAAGCATAGCTGATTTTATGCAAGGTAAAAGTGAGCTCGCTGTTCAACTATGCCTACACTTTATCAAGGTTTACACACAAATGGGAGAAATAAAGCCACATGCTACAAAAACAATGATTGCATTTAAGGCCGACAAAAATTTTGCTTATTTAATTAAATTAGGGAAAGATTTTATAGATATCGTTCTTCCTTTCAAAACAGCTTATGAAGCTAACTTTTGTTTTAGCAAGATTGCGCAAGTTCCAGGAACTAACGATTATAACCACCATCTTAGAATCTATAGGATAGAAGACATTAATGAAGAAGTGCAGTACTATATGAATTTGGCTTATCAAAATGGAAAAGCAATATGACCTGGCAGGCTGTGCAGTATCCGTGATCTACAGTCCAAAACTAGTACGAATAACAGGGTCTAAACAACTTTTAATATTTCTTAATACCAATTTAAGCGCAAACAGCCTTAAGCTTGCAAAGTTGATTAAGGCTGATTATTTAATAATAGTTGGCAGGCGATTAAAGATAACCAATGCATCTTTAATGGTAGAAATTTGGGGGCATTTATATGCTAGTCATTTTGCGAACGCAGTAAAGGAATTAATAAAACTAAATATAGTTGGAGATTTAACCGATTTAATTACAAGAAGAAGCGACACGATAGATTGCGGTGAAGCTGATATAGATTCGAACAGGAAATTTTGGGATACGCTCTCCAAATTCAACCACATCATTGTGAAATGCTTACCAAAGCCATGAAACATAGAAACATAGTTTAGAGACAACTATGTTTCTATGTATTTGATGTTCATTAATTTTTACTGTTTTTTACCTTAATGTAGTACATCTTTTCGATTGCGCTAGGTATAAAAAGGTCAATTTGCTCAGGTTTCAAAGCTATAGTCTGCAAAGTTGTCGTCGGCAATAATTTTAAAACTGATTTTCCGTACTTCAGCACAAGAGGTAGATTAAAGCCATCAACACAATCCTGATATTGATAAGTAACCTTTCCGTCTTCTAAATAAAATCTGAAAGTAGGAATTTGGGTGGTTCTAAGATATTGATCAAAAACCTTGCTATAGTTAAATTTCGCCTGTGTTGAAATATAGTTTTCTACCTGGGCCGAGGTAACTGTTTGATGATAGAAACGACTATTTAACCCACGCAAAATCCCTCTAAATAGTGCATCGTTATTTAAACTATGGCGGATAGAGTGTAGTAAATTACCTCCTTTTGGATACATATCCCCACTACCTTGCGCATTTACATTGTAAGCAGGTATAATTGGCTTATCGTTCCTAATACCTTTTCTAATGCCAAAATTATACTCATTACCGGCAGTTTCGCCAAAATGATAGTCAACAAACAACGTTTCGCTATAATTGGTAAACCCTTCGTGTACCCACATATCTGCAAGGTCATTGGTAGTTAAATTATTTCCAAACCATTCATGCCCACTTTCGTGGATGATGATAAAGTCCCACTTTAATCCCCACCCATAGCCAGAAGCGTCTCTACCACCATAACCAAATTTATATTTGTTACCATATGAAACGGCCGATTGATGTTCCATTCCAGTATGTGAAGCATCGATCAATTGATAGCCATCTTCATAAAATGGATAAGGTCCGAACCAATGCTCCAAAGCTTTAAACATCTTATGAACCTGATCTGGCATATAGGCTTTTGCTTTATTCAGGTTATAATCAAGTACCCAATAGTTTACACTTAGTGGGCCTTTTTCGCCTTTATAAATTTCTTTGAAGTTTACATATTTACCAATGTACGGAATAATACAATAGTTACTTATCGGGTTTACCACATTATACTTGTAGGTTGCCGTACCGTTTCCATTCACTTTTTTAGATACAAGTCGCCCGTTACCTATAGCGACAAGCGAATCAGGTACTGTCATGGTTAATGAAGCACCCTTATTTGGTTCATCACTTTGATGATCTTTATTAGGATACCAAACAGACGCTCCCAAACCCTGACAGGCAACGGTCATATAAGGTCTTTTCAATGAATCAACTCCAAAAATAAATCCTCCATCCCAAGGCGCTCTAACTGCCTGGTGTACTTTACCTTGATAATAGATTTTTACCTTGTTAAATTCTGCAACTTTTTGAGCGGGAACCTTAATAAGCCAAACACTTTCCTTTTTTTCGAATGAAAGTTTTCTTTTCCCATTGTACAGTACGCTATCAATCACTAAGGGTTCTTGCAAATCAATTTGCATTTTAATGCTACCGTTATTGGCTCTAACTACTTTATAGGCAATTTCGTTAGCGCCGCTTATTGTTTTAGCAACAAAATTAGGTTCAAATGCCAATTCATAGCGCTGTACATCCCACCAGGTACGTTCGGGTGTTAAGCTGCCTCTTAAGGTATCAGCATGTGTAAATTTTTTAATTGATGGTTTTGTTTGCGCACTTAGGTTTATAGCACAGCAACAAATTAGCGTCATCAAAGTTAATTTTGTTATTGGAGAATTGATCTTCATCTTGTTAATATAATTTAAGCGTTAATATTTTAATATGCTGCGGCTCTAATTTCTTCAATATCATTTACCGAAATTGCCAGCTCCTTACCCAACTTTCGATAAGAATTTTCAGTAATGACATAATCATCTTCCACTCTAATCCCTCCGAAATCTTTATACTCCTCTACTTTATGATAATTAATAAAGTCTGAGAATTTAGCAGTAGCTTTCCATTGTTCAATTAATTCGGGTATGAAATAAAGGCCTGGCTCCACGGTCAATACATATCCATTTTCAAGCTCTTTTCCCAATCGCAGCGATTTTAAACCGAACTGACTGGTATTCTTCTTTTGTTGATCGGTATAGCCTACATATTGCTCTCCCAAATCTTCCATATCATGCACATCCAAGCCCATCACATGTCCTGTTCCACATTGGAAAAATAAAGCATGAGCTCCCGCAGCAACGGCATCGTCCATATTACCTTTCATTAAGCCTAAAGCCTTTAAACCTTCCGCTAATGCTAAACATGCGGTATAATGTATATCGAGATACTTAACACCCGGTTTTAATGCATTTACAGCCCTATCATAAGATTCCAACACGAGCGAATACATTTCATTTTGTTTAGTGCTAAACTTTTTCCCAGCTGGAAACGTCCGCGTTAAATCGCCGGCATAGCCCATTATAGACTCTGCTCCAGAATCATTCAACACTAAATCGCCCTCTTTTAAAATGTTACCATGATAATGATTGTGTAAAATCTGTCCATCTACAGTTAATATAACAGGATAGGCCAAGTTTCCACCATCTTTTAAGGCTACCTGCTGAATAGCCGCAGCGATTTCACTTTCCTTCATACCTGGCCTGGCAATTTGCATGGCTAACAAATGCATATCTGCCGAAATAGAGGAGGCCACATCGAGTTCTGCTAGTTCACTGGCAGACTTAATAGATCGTTGGGCAACCACAGCTTTAATAAGTGCAATCGAAGCGTGATCTTTTACAGAATCAATCAACCAGCCTAACATTGAAGCTATTTTTAATTTGTTTTCAGCTCTATAAGGAGGTAAGAAATGGATTGCTCTCTGCTTGAGTTGAACATTTTTTAAATAAGATGATAACATACTTGCCGGCTCAACCAATGTGATACCAGATTGGGCTGCCTTATCTGCTAACGTTTGTTGTCTCCCCATCCAAACAATTTCGTCAATGCTCATTTCATCCCCAAAAATAATCACTTTATCTTCGTCAATATCGATAATGGCGGCAAGCTTAGGAGCGCTAATTCCGAAATAATATAAAAAACTACTGTCTTGTCTAAAATGATAGGTGTTATCAAAAAAATTGATAGGACTTTCTTCATTCCCTAAAAATAGTAAAACACCAGAGCTAAAATTACTTTTTAAACTCTTCCTTCTATTGATATATTCGTCTTTATTAAACATTGCAAAGCTATTCGTGAAAATATAAAGCAAATATGTCAATTTTTTTATAGCAATTGATAGGAGGTTAAAATATAAAGTGTTTTGGAGAAATAATGGTTATTGATTTACAGGTATATTACTCCACACTTCATAAATTTTGGCGCCTTTACTACTCAATCCGCTATGGTGCCATTGTCCATTTTCAAGTTTACCATCGAAAACCAAAGAAGCTCCTACGCGGGAATTATCGCGGCTAAAAAATTCAATATTTTCTGTGTATTTACCATCTTTAAAAGTATAAGAACCGCCACCAGTACCCGAAAATTGTTTTTTAGCTGGATCTATGGCAACCCATTGAAATTTAGTACCAGTTAGCAATTTGTAAGTCTGACGGGTTCCTGTTTGATGGATTTCCGCTATTTTCCCATCTTCGCCCATCCTTCCGGTAATATGCCAAACGCCTGCAAGCGGTGCTTTGCCATCATCTACGCGCTCAAATTTTGTATTCGCTCCCCGAAGACTTAAGGAGAGTACGCCGTTATTTACTGAAAAAGGAATCGTTAGCTCTTTTGACACTTCATTTGTATCGGCGCTATTAAACAATATTTTGACCATTAGTTTAGCCCCATCAAGAGAAAAATTTCCACCTCTGGTCATTACAAATTGATTGCCTTGATGTATCGTGTGGAAGAAAAAACCATTTTGAAAAAAAAGTTGATGATTGTTTTTGTCGTCGGTTAATTTCCACGCACCATTTATTGTAGATTGTGCTTGTAAGTTAATATTGATTAGAGTAGCTAATAGGAGTAAGGCTATCAAATTTTTCATAACAATATGATTTAAGTTTAACCAATACTAAACTACACAAAATTTTAAAGCATTTTTAAAGCTGCATTCATAAATCCGAGTGTATAGGCCATTCCTGCATGCCATGGAGCATCGCAAGAAATTTGCGGAGTATGGTCTGGGATTAACACACCATTAAAATTATTACGCTTGAGAATTTTCAATATTTTAAACATGTCAATATCTCCTTCATCAACAAACACTTCTTTGTAGTGCGGAGCTTTGCCTTTTACATTTCTGAAATGAATATATGCTATGTGAGCTGCATATTGCTCCGTTGCCTGATACACATCTCCTTCGGTCATCTCTGCAATAGATCCTAAGCAAAATTCCAGCGCATTCGATTTGGAAGGCTTAATGGCTAAAAGTTGCTGATACATTTCAGGTTGATAAACGAGCCTCGGCGTACCCCTCAACGATGGCACCGGAGGGTCATCAGGATGAGCAGCAAGTACAACGTCTGCTTCTTCAGCAATAGGTACTAATTCTTGTAAAAAATAAGTAAGCCTATCCCATAGCTCCTCATGCGTAATCGACGGCATATAGCCTTTTTCAGCATTAGTCTTGTAAACCATATTCCATACCATTCCGTTTGGAATAGGGTTATCATCCGTCCCATCCATTCCTACTGATAATGCTCCCCCGCGAGCAAATGGACCTGTTATACGGCTACTTACCCCTGCAAGGCTAAAGTTATAACCCATGATGGGTATACCAGCTTTTCCAACATTTCTAATGATTTGCTTAACATCTTCCATTTGTTCTTTTTTGCGCGGCCCATCCAACAAGATATCATGCCAATTGGCCGGATCAAAATTTTCGATTGCTTCCAATTCAAGACCAGATGTGTTCACTGCTTTTTTTAAGGTTAGTAATTCATCCACAGACCAAATCTTGTTTGGATCTCCTGCCATGCCCCAGCCAGAACCATCGCCTATTGGCTGATCATTTTTACCCGATTGAATTCCTTTATTAAAATAATCTACCAAGTGTACAATTAAATGGGTACAACCGCATTGCTTTGCAAAATCAAAATGCTGTTTGTTCAGCATATGTTTATATAAACCCAATCCTAATTTCATCGTATGTTAAAACTATGTAGAAGTTAAAGTATTGATAAATTATACCATTATTCATGCGTCATTACGAGGCACGAAGCAATCCATTTTTAAAGTATTCCGTATTTCTTAAAGGCATCAGTACTCGACATGCCATTCTCTATTTCTTTTCGAACCAGCTTCTCTCCGCGTGCTTTTTCAAGAGCCTTTGTAATTACTTCAACTTCATGTTGAGTCGGAATAACAAGTACCCCATCTAAATCCCCAAAAATCAAGTCGCCAGGTTTTATCCAAACATCACCTAATTGTATATCGCAGCGATAATCAGCAACCTGCGTTCTCACACCAGAATCCTGCGCAAACCTTCCTCTGCTAAAAACTGGCCAGTTCTGCTCTATCACCATTTCCGAGTCTCGGTAATATCCGTTAATAACCGCACCTACAGCACCTCTCTTTTTTGCAGTTGCCGTTAATATTTCTCCCCAGTAGGCACAACGCATGTCGCCACCTGTTGCTACATAAATTTCTCCTTCGTTTAGCTGATCCAGGGCTTCTGTAAGTTTCCCAAATGGTTGTTTCTGTGGCCCATATACATCAATCATTAATACTGGCATAGCCCTACCAATCAATTTATCAGTATCATGTATCGGCTTGATGGGTTGTGGCAAAAACTGATGATAACAACCAAGCTCATCAAGTATATCTCCTACAACTGGCGTATATAATTCTTTTTTAAAGAGTTCAATCAACTCTTTATCATTTTGCCAAGTCTGGATATTTTCATTTACATTCATTGTGATGATCAATTTTAGTTTGTAGGGTAAGTTCAATAGTATTGTATAAATCAAGCAGTTCGTCTTTTAATAAAGGCACGTAAACACAATCATTGAGATGTGTATTACTCTTTTCCACAATAATTACCTCGGCATCAGTATCCATTGCAATGTTATGCCACGTACCTGCCGGAATATTATAGGTAATTCCAGGCTTCATGATAAGGCACTGAAAAGAAAAAGTGTCTTCATCTTTTTCAGCTTCTATTAAGATAGCTAGCCCTTTGATCAATATAAATGCCTCATCTGTGTAAACATGTTTATCTATTTTAACAATGTCTGTCATCCCTTGGCCAGCTATATAGTTTAATTTCGCCACCTGCCAGCTATCACGAATCAGGTAAGGATTATAACCCTTACCATCATAGTTATACGTTTCAATTAACATTTTATCATTTATTTGGGATTATCTGTTTGGTCTGGGATCATAAGGAATGGTACCCTCTTTGTATCCACCATCAATATATATTTCTGTCGCAGTATAATAAGCCGCTTTATCACTGGCTAGAAATGCACAGGTCCAAGCAACATCATCAACATTGCCTACTCTTCCCAGGGGAATCCAACTATTAAATTTCTCACGCCCAAATTTGTCGATTTCCGTTCTGTTCATTTCGGTTTCTATTGCTCCTGGAGAAACTGCAACAACACGGATATTATTTTCAGCTAATTCAAGCGCGAGGCATTTGGTCATCATATTTAATCCTGCCTTAGCTGCGCAATAATGCACCAAACCTTTTCTTGGTACTTTATCATGAATGGATGAAATATTGATAATCACACCACTGTTTTGGTAGACCATCCTTTTACCTGCTTCCTGCGAACATATAAATGCCCCCCGCAAACCAACGTTGAATACCTTATCCCAATCATCCAAGTCTAAATAAATGGCATGATCTATAGTTTCGAAGGCAGCATTATTTACTAAAACATCTATCCCTCCTAAAACCTGATCGCTAAATTCGAACATGGCCGCAATAGCCGCCTGATTGGAAACGTCCGCTTTGAAGCAGAAAGCTCTTATGCCATACAATTTCTTTAAATCCGTTACCACCGCTTCTGCTGCTTGTTTGTCATCCAGATAATTCACCAATATATCAGCTCCGCAGGCAGCCATAGCGTGACATACAGCGGCACCAATTCCTCGGCTTGCACCGGTAACGAGCACTTTTTTATTTTTTAGATCGATCGTATTGTTCATCATATTCTTCAAATATCAAATAGTCAAGCCTCTTGGGTAGTTAGATAGAACGAGATGACCTTCGCCCGTAATTAAAACATTATCTTCAATTCTTACGCCGCAGTTAATTTCAACGCCATAGATACCGGGTTCAACAGTCAATACCATTCCTTCCACTAAAACACTGGTTGACCCAGGCGACAGTCCTAGGCCTGGATCATGATACCTAAAACCAACACGATGTCCTAGCGCATGATTATAAAGATGGCCAAAACCGGCTTCAGTAATATATGATCTGGCAGCTTTATCAATTTCGCCCATTTCAACACCAGGCTTCATCATTGATATCGCCAATTGCTGAGCTGCAAAAACTGTATCGAAAATATTTTTTTGAAGTAAAGACACTTCACTTGTTTGCCCAGTTCTCGTTACATCAGCCCAGTAGCCATTTACACAAATGCTCATTTCCAGCATCACTAGTTCTCCACTTTGTAAGATCCTGCCTGTTGTTCTATTGTATCTCCCTCCAGATACTCCATTAACACCAGATTGGATTAGTGGCCAGGCTTTCGCATATTGGACACCATTTTTTCCGGTCATTTGCTGCACCTTCATTTCTATAGCTGCCGCAATAGCTGCTTCAGTACTACCGACTTCTAAAGTATCGTAAAAAGTTTGTATGGCGATAGCTGCTACCTCATGCACCAACGCTAAACAACCTAAATCTTCTTTATTTTTATATAAATAAAGCTTTATTAAATCGCCGGTCACATCTGTAAAACCAATATCGCTTACTGTAGCTAATTGCTCGGTTAGGTCTGATGGCAAATGAGGTTGTTCGCCCGACATTCGACAAGGAGCAGTTCCACCAATATTTTTAATAAAAGAGACTGAATAATTGCTAAGCCCTTTTTCTCGAATTATATTTCTAATCTGGCCAAATAAATCTTTCCATGGATCAGGGCAATAAATATTACCCCATGGAAATTTTCTTATTTCTATGTTTGCCGGCAGGATATCCTCGGGTTCCAATTCAGGAACAAATAGAATAGGTGCATCATCCCTTGTATATACTAAAAATGATAAGCCCCATTGAGGCATATAACCCAATGCTAATATCAGTTCATCTGGTCTCCAAAGAATAACTGCTCCCAATGAGTGCTGTTCAATGATTTGTTGTAGCATTTGTCTTTTCAGCGTATTCATTTTCCCAGCATTTATTTTGTTAATTTAATTATTCATTTAAACTCGCGATGATTTCATCTATGCTCGATATCAAAATTAATCCTCAGCTATTCATTTTTATAAAATCCATTTAATGAATACTTAAACTATTTTAATCATTTATTTTGATTTAGTTAAGAATTAATATTAATTTATAGTATCCAATTAGTGCATGCCACATATGAAACCTAATCTAATTAAAATAGGGAATGATGATACTAGTTCAATCTTAATAAAAAAAATTGAGGAACACCATTATAGCTCTCCTTATCACTTTCACAATTTATGCGAATTAAATTATGTGGTTGATAGTTGGGGAAAAAGAATGGTGGGAGATAATATCAATAATTTCTCGGCGGGCGACCTTGTGCTGATGAGTCCCAATCTTCCACATATTTGGTATAACGATTCTTCTGTTTTGAATAATCCTGTCACAACTAAACTGGCCAAGGCGGTAGTTATCTATTTTCCGTCCGATTTTTTAAGTAATCTTGCGGGCGAAGACATCGTATTAGTGAAAATCCAAAAGTTATTGGAAAAGGCAAAAAGAGGGTTAAGATTTTATGGGGAGACCCAAGAAATAGTAGTTTCGAAGCTTAACTGTATCATGGATAAAAAGGGTTTCTTTAAGACAATCGAGTTTCTCGAAATCATGAATATCTTGATCGATTCGAAGGAATATGAACCTTTGGCGTCAGTGGGTTTTACACATAACCTAAATGAAAAGGATACTGAAAGGATGAATAAGGTCTTAAAACATGTAATGCAAAACTTCAGGAGACCAATTTCTTTGAATGAAATTGCAGATATTGCCAATATGACCCCGCCAGCATTTTCCAGTTTTTTTAAAAAAAGAACTCAAAAATGTTTTAGTTTATTTTTAAATGAAATTAGGATAGGGCATGCTTGTAAATTATTGCAAGATCTTGAAATCACCATCTCGGCAAAATGTTACTTATCAGGATTCCAAAACTTCACCAACTTCAATAAGTTTTTTAAACACTTTATCGGGAAAGCCCCTAGAGAATACAGAAAACATTTTATTGAACTACAAAACTAATCAGGCAATCCTTTAACGAGTGCCGTCGCAAACACCCTTAAAATAGCCAACCGATTCAGCAATTCCCGCTAATGGGTCTTTCATGTCCTTTTCATATTCTAAACTACAAGAACCTTTGTAATTCACTTTTCTTAGCATTTTTACGAATGCAGGGATATTGATTACGCCCCTACCCAACTCACAAGTGGTCCCTTCATTAGTTGCTGAGGTTACATTTTTTAAATGCATATCGAAAATGCGTTTTGAGAACTTCTGAAGGTCTGCAACTGAATCCCTTCCATCTCTTTTGTTATGGCCCATATCGAAGCATATCCCTACACGCTGATCTAGGTTTTTAATGAGATTGTAAATACTTTCTGCATTTGGATATAACTTGTCCTGGGGACCATGATTGTGAATAGCGTAGCGAATATTATATTCCTTTGTCTTTTGAGCTACATATTCCAGATCAGCATGAGCGGGAATACCTATGAGCAAATCAACACCAACCCTTTTTGCATAGTCGAATGCATTATCGATTTCTTCTTTATTCTTAGTATAGATAGGCCCAACAGCATAGCCTGTTACATCATGCTCTTTTAATTTAGCATGAAAGGCAGAAATTTCTGCTGCAGTACTTTTATAAGGCAAGTGAAAGTCTTTAATGCATAAATAATGTACATCAACCTTCTTCATCATTTTAAGCGATTCATCTAGGTTAAAGTTTAGAAAGCTATAACCTGCGATACCCAATTTAAACGAGTCGGCACGGACTTCTTCTTCTTTAGGTGATTCTGCGAAAACTGATGGGATACTGGTTAATGTAACCGCAGTAACGCCTAATATTCCTTTTTGCAAAAAGCTTCTTCTTGTACTCATAATAAATTCACTTGTTTCCGAAAGGTAGTATTTAAATTTATTTAGTTCAAACTTATCGAACAAAACATTGCAAAGTTTTAGGGCAAACGTTTGCGTAATTTCCAGAACTTAGAAAGCATATTGAATCAAAAAAGCCTCAACTTTTCAGTTAAGGCTTTTTGCGGACCGGACGGGACTCGAACCCGCGACCTCCGCCGTGACAGGGCGGCATTCTAACCAGCTGAACTACCGGTCCGTTTCCATAAAACAAATCTCTTCGTTTCGGGATTGCAAATATAGTGTCTTTTATTAACTTTCCTAAAAAAAGTTGAAAAAAAATGTAATGACCTAAATTACAGAGCCTTCTTTCATCTTCTCTGCATTCTCAGCAAATTGCAAAGCATCAATCAACTCCTGAACGCCACCATCCATCACTCCATTTAAATTATAAAGTGTTAATCCGATGCGATGATCAGTTACCCTTCCTTGAGGATAATTATAGGTTCTAATCTTAGCAGACCGATCTCCAGTTGACACCATCGTTTTACGTCTTGCTGCAATATCACCATTTTTCTTCTGTAGCTCAATATCGTAAAGTTTACTACGAAGCATTTCCATAGCAATTACTCGATTACCTAACTGAGAGCGCTCTTGCTGGCAAACTACCACAATTCCCGAAGGCCTATGCGTTAATTGTACCTTTGTTTCTACCTTATTTACATTCTGTCCACCAGCACCCCCAGAACGAGAAGTCTGCAAATCAATATCTGCTGGATTAATGTATAAATCAATTTCCTCTGCCTCTGGTAAAACCGCTACAGAAGCAGCCGA
>DATJDT010000158.1:0-4426 GCA_035497275.1 Pedobacter sp. | reverse complement strand
CTCGGCTTATACAGGCCGAGGTTCATGGACGTAATGAGCTACCCAATTTAAAGGCGGGAAGTATTGTAGACAAGGCTCGCAATGCAATAATCGGTCTTGGTGCCATATTAGGTATTTCTGTTTTGCAATGGAAATTACTTACTAAGGGAATTGTAAGTTTACACAACGATAATGGAATTTAAATGAAAAACTAAATAAGCCTTATTGTTTATAAAAATATGGGCTTATCCAACTTCATTGCAATTCTGTAGGCAGCGTTCATCAAACCCACATGGCTATAGGCCTGTGGAAAATTACCCCATTGACTACCCGTTGTTGCATCCACATCTTCACTAAACAATAAAAGATGATTACAATATTGTGTAATCTGCTCAAAATGTTCGACTGCTTCATCTACTCGCCCCACGCAAGCCAAGGCTTCAACATACCAAAAAGCACAAATAAGGAAGGTCGTTTTCGGTTTACCAAAATCATCCGCATGTATATAACGGTAAAATAATCCGTCGGCTGTTTTAAGTTCCTTTTCTAAAGCCATTAAATGGTCTTTAGCCCGTTGAGAATCAGGATCAAGATATTTCATAACAATTAACTGTAAGGTACTTGCATCTAGGTGAGGATTACCAACGGCAGTGGTATACACTTTTCTAACTGGGTCATAACAAGCTTCTATATGTGCACTGGCCTTATCTATTAGCACCTGTGCCCTTTCTTCAAACGCTGCATTGCCAATAGCTTGGGCCATTTTAAGTGCCGAGTGAGCACCTGCCCATTGAAAAAGATTACTATAACAATGCATATTCGAAATATGTCTGAACTCCCATAAGCCAGCGTCTTTTTCATCAATGGTATGTTCTATTTTAGCTAACACATGATCTAACCATTTCATTGAATCGCTTCTTTCGGAAAATACAAAGCGGTGGTCGGTGTACAAAGGAAGCATGGAAATAAGCACTTGTCCATTAATATCGTTTTGAATATGTTCATAGGCCTGGTTACCGATCCTGACTGGTTTTTCACCCAAATAACCTTCCAAATGCTCGAGTTCCTGTTCAACAATATGCCGTTCGCCTGTTATTCCATATAAGGGTTGGTAGCGCTTATCTTCCGTAAAAGATATATCATTCAGATAATTAAAATAACGCTCCATCTCTTCAAAATGGCCTATATGCCTTAAAGATGTCAACACATAGTAGGTGTCCCTAAGCCAACAATATCGATAGTCCCAATTTCTGGTACTTCCCACAAATTCGGGCAAACTTGTGGTGCTTGCGGCAATAATAGCGCCCGTATCTTCATACTGGTGTATTTTAAGCACCAAAGCCGAACGAATTACTAAAGGTTGATGGAATGCTGCAATGGTAGAGTGCTTAATCCATCGTCGCCAGTAAAATATGGTCTTTCGAAGATACTTCTCGATTGTTTCACTTAAAGATCCTTTGAATTCATGTCCATAGGTTAATACGAGATATTTAGTCTCCGTTAATACAAATTCCTTTTCTTCTAAAATATAATGGAGTGATACGTTGGTGGTGAGCTGTAGGTTTTGTCCTTCCACGCTAAAATCAATATGGTCGCTGCCCACATGCGCGCTCATTTCAGACAAACCATAATCATAAACCGGCTTACAATTAATCTTCACTTTCGGATTGCCAGCTAAAACCTCCACTTTCCTCACCAACATGAGGGGTTTATAATAACTTTCGCCCTTCAAAAATCGGGGTGCAAAATCAGTTACCCGGTATTTACCATCTGCAGTGGTAATTTCAGTTCTCAGAATATTGGTATTCTCGATATAATATTGATGAGAACCAAAATCGCCTATCGGCTTAATGGCAAATTCACCGCCCTTTTCCTTGTCCAGTAGTCCGCCAAAAACAAAGGAGCTATCGAATTTCGGCCAACAAAGCCATAATATCGAGGTATTTTGATTTACGTGCGCTAAGTATGCACAATTTCCTATAATTCCTGTGGGATATAAATGTTGTTTCGTCATAGCTAAGCTCTTTAAATAACTGTACCATTTGCAATAATTGCGCCCTTTTTAACTACAACGATTCCTTCTGTAACTGTATAACTTCCATAATCTCCGTCTGTAAGATGTATACCCCCATCTATTTTTACATCATTTCCTATCCTACAGTTTGTATCTATAATGGCGTTATTAATTAGGCATCGCTCCCCTATTCCGATCAATGGATTTCCAGCCTTTACTTCGGCATTAATTTCTTCTAGCTCTTGATAGTAATTACTTCCCATCACATAAGAATTAGTGATAACAGTATCTTTTCCAACTCTAGCTCTATTTCCTAAAATAGCGCGTTCTACTTTGCTGGCGTGTATAATACATCCTTCGGCTACAATGGCATGCTCTAGTGAGGTACCTAATATTTTTGAAGGAGGTAACATCCTAGACCTGGTAAAGATCTTATGACCACTATCGAATAAATTAAACTTTGGTAGTTCATCAGTTAAACCCAAATTGGCATCAAAAAATGAGGGGATGCTCCCAATATCTGTCCAATAGCCTTCGTATTGATAACTTAAAACTCTATGGTTATGAGCAATTGCTCGGGGTAATATTTCTTTGCCAAAATCCTTTTCTTCAGGATTTTCACTGAGTATTTTAATTAAAAAGTCGCGGTTAAAGACATAAATCCCCATTGAAGCCAAATAATTCCTACCCTCTGCCTGCATTTCTACACCTGTATCGGATATCCAATTTAGCAGCCCTTCTTTTGGTTTTTCGATAAATGAAGTAATCATCTGCTCCTCATTTGACTTTAAAATACCAAAATCGGAGGCCTCTTTTGACGTTACGGGAATAGTAGCAATGGTAATGTCGGCTCTATTTTCAATGTGTTCTTTAACCATCAATTTAAAATCCATCTGGTAAAGCTGATCTCCTGAAAGAATCAAAATATAATCAAATTCATGGCGCTCAATATGATGGATGCATTGCCTAACCGCATCTGCCGTACCTTGAAACCAATGTGCATTTTCTACGGTTTGTTCAGCTGCTAAAATATCTACAAATGCCAGGCTAAAATGACTAAAGTGATAGGTATTTTTGATGTGTTTGTTTAATGAAGCCGAATTAAATTGGGTCAATACAAACATTCTATGAATGCCAGAATTGATACAATTTGAAATAGGAATATCTACTAATCTGTACTTCCCTGCAATAGGAACGGCAGGTTTAGATCTTGTTAAAGTTAATGGTGCCAATCGCGATCCTTGGCCACCGCCTAATATTACACCCAATATTTTGTCTGTCATATACTTGTTAAGCTTAGCATGGTATGATGTTGTAAAATAAACGCCCAAAAGAGTGGTATTGTTTAAAAATCTTAATCAAATAATGTCAATCCCTGCCATACATTTCTGTGTTCCACTTTAACCATGAGCTAATTTTTGCACTCATTTTATTTTCATTAAGCCTCCAAATCCAATTATTTATTGTGGAAGCAGGCGTATTCAACCTTGCAGTTTCGGCTAAACCGAGAAGATCCTGCATCGGCACAATGCAAATCTTAGCCGTAGCACTAAAAGCCAATTGCATCAGTACCAAATGCACATTTGTAAGATTTACTTTCTTACCTGTATAATCATTTAGCCGTCTTTTTTGAAGGGTGGTTAAGCTTTTATACCAACCCTTAGCTGTGTTATTATCATGCGTTCCAGTATATACAATAAATTGCTGGCTAGTATACTGATGTATGGCGTGCGGAGATATCACCATGTCATCTTCAAAAGCAAACTGTAAAACCTTCATACCTGTTAAGTTAAAAGCATCTCGTAGCGCTAAAACAGCTTGTGCTATAGAGCCCAAATCTTCGGCAATAAAAGGCATATCGGGAAACTCATGTTTAAATTTTCTTAATATATCGTAGCCAGGTCCGGGTTTCCAAGCTCCGTTAACTGCAGTTTTATGACGTGTCTCTACTTCCCAATACGATTCGAAAGCCCTAAAGTGATCCAATCTAACCAGATTAAAAAATGTAAGGTTTTTACGCAAACGGTTTATCCACCAGCTGTACTTTTGTGCTTTATGTGCTTTCCAATTGTAGGTAGGCATACACCATAATTGACCAGATGCATTAAAATAATCTGGCGGAACACCAGCGTTAAAGTTAATTTTTAGGTCGTTAGCCAATTTAAATAACGAGGGATTGGTCCAAACATCAACAGAATCGTAGGCAACATAAAAAGGAATATCTCCTATGATACAAATTCCTTTTGAATTAGCATATCGAAGTAATTTTTGCCATTGCTTCTCAAAAACAAATTGTTGCCACTTCAACTCTTCCAGTTTTAAATGATGTTGAACTGCAATTTTCTTTAAACTTAATGCATCCCTCATTTTTAAATCCGCAGGCCATAAATCCCAAGATTTACCTTGCTGTATTTCCTTAATTAATTGATAAAG
>DATJDT010000157.1:0-2087 GCA_035497275.1 Pedobacter sp. | reverse complement strand
GCTGCATTAGCTAAAAACACATTGGCACTCGCTGTTAAATTAAGCTCTGCATGATACTTTCTATAAGTACCTTCATAAAGGGCTGCTCGAGCGTATGCAGTCGCAACTGCCCATTTACCTGGCGTACCCACGGCAACCTTCTCTCTTACATTCTTGTAGGCAAATTCATAATCTGCCATTATGCTATCCATTACTAAAGCCCGTGGATCACGACCTTTATATAAGGCTTCATCGGTAGGTGTTAAAGAGGTTGAATACCAAGGCACATCAGAAAAGCGTTTAACTTTATCTAGATAAAACTCTGCTCTATAATATCTTGCTAAGCCAGCATAGTGATTTTTTACTTCGTTTGTTACACTTGCCTTTTTATAGCTTTCTAAAAAATAATTAATGTTCCGCAATCTCGACCAGCTCCAACCTCCAGTAATGGTTTGTGCACTGGTATTACCGCCCATCACATTTTTCACTTCTACGGCTGCAGTAGTGGTTACATTGTCGCTGCTCTGGTCGTTTAAGTAGGTATTTCTATCAGGTTGGGACAATAGTCCATTCACATATAGTGATAAATCTTCTTCTGTATTGAAGAAAAGATTAGGCGAGATAGAGGTTTGAGGGAATCGATCAAGATTACCTTTTTTGCACGCGGCAAGTATGCCTACGCTTAAAATAAATAAGATATATAAGTTCTTCTTCATGATATTTTCTTTTATGAACATTAAAAATCTAAGTTTAAACCAATAGCATATTTGCGCTGAAAAGGATAAGCCCAAGCACTTGAGCCTTGATTTACAGCCTCAGGGTCAATATATTTTTTGATAGATGAGAATTCATACAAATTTTCTCCCGTAACATACACACGCAGTCTGCTTACTTTAAACCTATTAGTGATTTTAGCAGGTAGAGTATAGCCAACTGAAACATTTTTAATTCTTAGATAAGCCCCATTCAATAAATATCTGGTTTGCGGAATATCTAATCCTTTTCCTTCATTGGCATCTGCCAACCATGATTGTAAGATTGGGTAAGCAGAATTAAGATTTTGATCGGCCAGACCCGCTGCAATATAAGATGCGGAGTGCTTTGCTCTTTGTTCTGGAGAATCGGCAGCTGATCTATAATAGTTCAAATTCCATGGATACACGTTAGCATATGGCTGTTGATAAGGGCCCCAGAATAAATAATGATGCGGATAAAAATCTCTTTTCAATACCCCTTGAAAAAATACGCTTAAGTCAAATCCATTCCAATCCATATTAAAATTAGCGCCAACACTATAGCGATCTGTGCTATTACCGATGATTTTAAGATCTTTAGGATTGTTTGAGCTTAAACCTCTTTCAATCTTTTTATTTCCATCAAGGTCTTTGTATTTAGGCCAGCCCTCCACAATGCTTAGTGCGCCCCATGGTATGATACCAGTTTCATCTAATGCATTAATCTCTGCCTGATTTTTGAAGTACCCATCATTTTCCAAGCCCCATATTTCTCCAATATTTTGGCCTACGCGGTAATTAGAGAATAAGTTCTGATCATTTTTAAATCTGGTAATTTTAGAACGAGAATCTGCCAGAAATAATTTTGTTTCGAAATTAAAGGGCTTCGAGGCCACTGTAAATCTATCCCTGTAACTTACTGTCAACTCCCATCCCTTTGTTCTTAGATCTGCAAAGTTCTGGCTTGGTACAGAAGTACCTAATACACCTGGCAATTCTTGTCCCGGAACAAGCATTCCTTTCGTATCACGTAGAAAATAATCGAACGTAAACTGTAATTTATCTTTTAATAAAGCTAGATCTGTACCCATGTTAAGGGTAGATACTCTTTCCCATGTGTAAGTATTTGGATCTACAGATAAACCAGGGGCACCAGTAATGATTTGGTTTTGACCATTTCCACCAATGAGGTAGCCAGAAGTTCCTGTTTGTAAAGACTGGATATAACCAAAGTCGCCCACATTTTGGTTGCCAAGGTCGCCATAGGATGTACGAAGTTTAAATGTAGATACCGCTGATGAAAGCGCTTTAAAAAATGGTTCCGCACTAGCTATCCAAGCAACTGATGCAGAAGGGAAAAAGCCCCATCTTCTT
>DATJDT010000156.1:0-4601 GCA_035497275.1 Pedobacter sp. | reverse complement strand
TATTGCGGGCACGCAGTTTCACCCGGAAAAGAGCCAGTCTGTGGGGCTCACTTTGCTTGAGAATTTTTTGAGTTGGTAATAACATTAAGCGATCCAAGTTTGGGCGATATAACTTATCAGGATGCACTTACCAAATCGATTGAGCCAGCTTCGCTAAAAATAAAGAGAATTGCTGCCGCTTGTCAAAAAGGTTTAAACCCATTTAAAGATAGTCCGCTAACAGTAGACGGTTTAAATTTCAATACTGGAATTAACCCGCTCGATCAACAGGTTAATAATTGGGTAATTAAAAATGTAGAGGCTTTATATAAAACCGGAAAAGGTATTGAAGCAGGTCACTTTGAAGGCAAGACTGCATTATCGGCTGATTTACAAACATTATTTCTTTTTGTGGAAGGTAAACCTAACGGACCGATTGCCATCAAAGGATTAAAAAATGGTATCAGTAGAATTAGGATTGTTGGCGAAGGAACCATGCTTGATCATTCCATTTATAACAAATTATATTGGAGTAAAGTCCCTGGAATTATTTATATTGACATTCCTAAGGACCGACTAGATGAAAACTTAACCGTAATTTCGGTTTTACTGGACAGTCCGATTGAACTTTACAGAGAAAAAGTAACGGCAATAGAAAGCAATTAAGCTTCCGATTTTGCAAGTTGGCTAAATTAGTCGACTTGCAAAATCGAAATTTGATAAAAAATGATGGCCTATGAAAATCAGACTTCAAGAGATAGAATTTGGATCAGGTAAGGTAGAACAAACAAAAAACTTCTATCAATCCATTTTTGGTATGGAGGCGACGGTAGACCATCAAAACTTAACGGTTTTTACTTTACCAACCCATTCTGTAGATTTCAATATTTCTACTCATTTGCCGGCGCAATCTATGTGTACTAGTTTCTTAACTGATGATTTGCAAGAAATTATGGAACGATTAACTTCAAATTCAATAAAATTCGAAGGACCAAAACCATCACATTTGGGAATGACAAGCATTGAGTTTAAAGATCCTAATGGAAATTTGATTAGGGTAAACCAACCTAGTCAATCCTCACCAGATTGGCTTAAGTAGCTGATTGCTTCGGTTAACGTTTCTGAAGTTCTTGCAACAACAGCATGGTTTCCTTTGATTAAAATAGGTCTTTGAATGAGTATCGGGTATTCGTGCATCGCATTGATCCACTCTTCGTTGCTTAGTTCCTTTCCTTTAAATTTTTCGATATAAACCTTTTCAGTTTTTCTAATCAAGTCGTGCGGCTTGCAATTTAATTTTTTAACAATCTCGGTCAAATCTGCTATACTTGGCACCTCTTTTAAATATTCAATCAGCTCAAATTCTTCTCCAGATTGTTTAAGCGCCGATAATGCAGTACAGCTTTTACTGCAGTTGTTGTTGTGATAGATTGTAAGCTTATTCATTTTTCCCATACCAATCGTGATGATCTACTCTCGTAATTTGTGGCTGCCCAATGGCTGTTAATATTCTCCTTGCCCCTACCAATGTGGTAGCTTGTCCTCCATCATAATTATTTTTATCGGGTTCGAGACTGCTAATTTTTACCATTCCCGCCGACTGGATAAATTCCCCCTCGCCCATATAAATTGCAGTATGTGTTACCCTACCTCCATTAATACCCTTTCGTTTGGCTGCCGAGAAGAATAATAAATCACCAGGTTGCAGATTTTTCAAGCATTTGTTTACGCTAATTGAGTCATTTTCGAGCACATCGATAGCATCTCCAACCAATGCTTGTTGTGAAGCATCTCTTGGGATAATAATGCCATTCAAAAAATAAGCAGTCTTGGTAAAGCCGCTACAATCTACTCCCTTAATAGATGTACCTCCCCATAAATAAGGCACTCCTAATAAATTAATTGCTTGTGATAATACTGTACTTGCTTTGGGGTTTGGTCTTTTTAACCAATTTTGATACGACGTTGCTTGCGATTTTTGAATATATCCGACGCGTTGATCTGGGAAACACACTTTATAATAATCTTTTTCTTGCCCTAAAAGTTGTAATATATTTCCCTTTACCAAATCAGAAACCCGGAGTGAATTTTCAGCTGATTTACTAAAAGCATGTCCGTAATCTGCCGTAAAAATAACTTTTTCGCAAGTTTGCCAAGTTTTAAAAGCTTGTTCATCCATTAACTTTAAAGCTCCCCCGTCTGTCCACGCCAAATAATTATCTGGTGTTTTAACCAAATAAAACCCTCCTTGTTTTTTAAGAACTTGCACTGGTGTTCCCAATAACATTTGGGTCATTAATTCAGCGCCATGTTGTGGATTGCTTCGATTATTACCAACAGAAATATTGGTAACACCATAAATTAATCCGTTCAGCGATTTTGCTGGCAATAAGGTTGAGGAAAATTTAACCGCTCCCTCTTTTGGTCTTACTTTTTCAAATTCTTGTATTACTATTTCAGATGTGCTTTCTAATTTAACAGAATCACCTTTGAACTGCATATTCAAATAAATATCCCGCTTATCAGGAACAAATTTTTTCTGGATTTGGGCAGCAATTGCACGATAGGTTGCTGTATCTGATTGAGCGTTTAGGGTAATTGCGAAAAAACAGAAAATAAAAAAAAGAGAAAACTTCTTCATTGTATTAAATTGTTTAACTAAGCTACGAATTTTTTAACTAGCCTCCTGCCGACTCCCTTTCAACTTCGCAAGTCAGCCAACTTCGTAAGTTGGCTGACTTGCGAAGTTGAAAGTCGAAATCTTTCGTTAAATTGCATACTTTTAAACAAAATGCACCGAAATACTAACAAGGAACACTCTATTTATACCGCCTTAGTTTACCGATTTCTACTGGTATTGATTTTATATACTATCTGTAGATTAGGATTTTACCTAGCCAATCAATCATTTTTTAACCATTTAAGCCTAGCCGATCTAGCTTATATTTTTGCAGGTGGAATCAAATTCGATCTTGCTGCATTACTTTATATTAATTCGCTTTATATCGTTTTACAAGCAATTCCATTTTCGTTTAAGTATAATAAAGGTTATCAAGTTTTCTGTAAATGGCTTTTCATTATCACCAACAGCCTCGGGTTTTTAGCTAATTTTATTGATTTTGTTTACTACAAATACACATTAAAACATACTACAGCCAGTGTTTTTTCGCAGTTTAGCAACGAACAGAATAAATTGAAGTTATTGGTAGATTTTTTAAGCGATTATTGGTATTTGGTAATCCTTTTCACGGCATTTACCTATGTGTTCATCAAATTATACCAGATAGTACAGATTCAAAAGGCCCCTAAGTTTACTTGGAAAATATATTTAGTGCACACCCTACTTCTTGTACCTATAGCTGGCTTAGCTGTAATAGGTATGCGTGGTGGGTGGAGGCATAGTACCAGACCAATTACCATGAGTAACGCCGGCGATTTTGTTAAGCAACCGGGAGATATGGGCTTAGTATTGAACACCCCTTTTACCATTATGAAAACCTTAAAGCGGGCCGCCTTAAAACCTATTAATTATTACGACAAACAAACGCTCCAATCTATTTACAATCCCATTCACCAACCCTTAAATAAAGCTCCTTTTAAAAAACTAAATGTCGTTTTTTTAATTATTGAAAGTTTGGGCAAGGAACATATCGGAGCATTGAACAAAGATTTAGAAGGAGGCAATTATAAGGGTTATACTCCATTTTTAGACAGTTTGGTAGACAAAAGTTTTACTTCTTCACATACTTATGCCAACGGCCGAAAATCTATCGATGCACTTCCTTCTATCATTTCTGGAATTCCGTCGATACGTGAACCATTTGTATTATCGAGTTACTCCGGCAATAAAACGACAAGCATTGCCAAGTTATTGGGCGATAAAGGTTATGAAACAGCATTCTTCCATGGCGCTCCAAATGGTTCCATGGGTTTTTCAGCCTACACTAATCTGGCGGGTATCAAAAACTACTTTGGCAAAACAGAATATGCCAACGATAATGATTTTGATGGCATTTGGGGGATATGGGATGAACCCTTTATGCAGTACATGGCCAAAACGATCAACACTTTTAAGCAACCTTTTTTCTCCGCTTTTTTCTCGGTTTCTTCACACCACCCTTTTAAAGTGCCCGAAAAATATATTGGCAAATTCCCAAAAGGGCCATTGCCTGTACAAGAGCCCATTGGGTATACCGACTTCGCTATAAGAAGATTCTTTGCTACCGCATCAAAAATGCCTTGGTATAAAAACACCTTATTCGTAATCTGCGCAGATCACGCAACGGTCTCCTTTTTACCTGAATATCAAACTTTACCAGGTTATTTCTCCGTACCAATTTTGTTTTATTATCCAGGGGGCGATTTAAAAGGCAAAACTGATAAACTAATCCAACAGGCCGATATTATGCCAACCGTTTTAAATTATTTAAATTACGATAAACCTTATTTTGCTTTTGGCTTTGATGCATTTAACGAAAAAAACAACAACTTTGTTGTGAACAATAATGACGGGAATTTTAGTTTGTATCAAGGTGATTATTTACTGCAAAATGATGGACAAAAATCGACAGCCTTATTTAATTTAAAAACAGATCGCTTAACTAAAAATAATATCCTGAGTA
>DATJDT010000155.1:0-7498 GCA_035497275.1 Pedobacter sp. | reverse complement strand
AATGCAGCCACTTTGAAGCTTGATGCAAACTTAGGTAGGTTAACTGTTACGAAAGCTTTTGGCGACACTGATGGAGATGGAGATTTTGATGAATTGTATGCCACTGGTGGGAGAAGTATGAGTATTATTAATGCAAATACTGGGCAGCTGATAGCGAATATTGGTAAAGACTTAGAGCAACACGTAATTGATGCAGGTAAATATGATGATACCCGTTCTGATAACAAAGGTGTTGAAGTTGAAAGCGTAACCGTTGCATCGATTAGCGGAAAAACATTGGCTTTTATAGGAATGGAGCGTGTAGATATGGTAGCTATATATGATGTAAGCACTCCAACAGCACCCAAATTTGTTCAATTGTTTGCCACTGGAGATGCGCCAGAAGGCCTTATGTTCGTAAAGGCAAAAGATAGTCCGAATGGACGGAGTTTACTCATAGTTTCGAGCGAGGAAGATGGAACAGTAAGATTTTATCAGCCTAATAAAATATAGTTAAGAAAATTAAATAAGCCGTAGATGCACAGTTTAAAGCTGAACATCTGCGGCTTTTTTGTGTTTATTAATTTCTTATTTTTAACCAATGAGAAAAATTTTTACAATTCTTATATTGTTGCTCTTTTTAGCTGCTTGTGCTCCGCTAACGGCAACGCGATATCTAATTCCAGATTCAAAAGATAGTGCTAGGTTTAACAACGTGAAGATTGAAAAATCAATTACCCCATTTCGTTTTCACAATAATTACCCTAATGAAAAATATAGGTCTCTAAAAGCAAGGATTGATAGTTCGCTACTGGAAACGAAAACTAATGTATTTTTAGTTATCAAAAATGATAGTATTATTTATCAATACTTAGCTGAGGGAACAAGTTTAGCTGATAAGCAGGCAAGTTTCTCTATGGTAAAATCTTTTGTTGGGACGCTCGTTGGCATTGCAGTAGATCGCGGTCAAATTACATCTACCAACGATTTGGTTATCAAATATCTTCCAGAATTGGAAAAGAATGATTTGCGTTTTAAGCGGCTAACGATCCAACATGTATTGGATATGAAAAGTGGTTTTGATAAGAATGAGCGGGCATTTAATCCTTTTTCGAAAATTGTACGCATGTACTACGGTGCTGATTTATCGAAGATAGTGCGGAAGCTAAATATGAAACATGAACCGAATACTGTTTTCGAATATCAAAGTATTAACACGCAAGTGCTAGCCATGATTTTGGAAAAAGCAACAGGAAAAAAACTCCAAGTTCTGTTGCAGGAAGATCTTTGGAAGCCATTGGGAACAGAAAGTGAGGCGTTATGGAGTTTAGATAATAAAAATAACATCAAGGCATTTTGTTGTATGTATGCTACCGCACTCGATTTCGCAAAATTTGGCCGATTATACTTGAACAAAGGCAATTGGGAAGGCAAGCAAATTATCTCAAAAAAGTGGGTTGATCTGACTACAAACCCTGATACGCTAACTAAAAATCGATATAAAAATCAATTTTGGTCGGGCCGAAACTATCGGTACTTCGACGATCCTGTAAGTAGTGCTACATCACAAGGCAAACAATTAGTTTATGATTATAAAGCGCAAGGGATGTTCAATCAGTCGATCTATGTAAACCCGCAAAACAAAGTTATCATTGTTCGTTTAGGTGGCCGACAAAAGAGGCTGAACTTTCACAACTTTATACGGGAAATTGGTCGCTCAATAGAACATTAAACTAAAATGATAAAATTGCCAATAGATTTGAAGACCTTTGTAAAGCTAAAAATCCCTTAAAATATGGCCGAAATAATAGATGCTACCAACATGCTGCCGCAATCTCCTTACAGTAAAAAACGTGTTAGGTTTGCGATCTCCTTATTTTATTTCGGGCAAGGGGTTGTTTTTGCTACCTGGGCAAGTCGTATTCCAGATTTGAAATCAACTTTGCAGCTTTCTGATGCTGCGTTAGGGAGCGTTTTATTGGCTTTACCAGTAGGACAATTGGTAACAATGCCAATTTCAGGGAAGTTAACCACCAGTTTTGGAAGTAGGAGGATGCTGGCAATTGCAACACCATTATATGCCCTAGCATTAACAGTTTTAGCTTTAGCCACTGCGGGTTGGCAGTTGGGTTTGTTCCTTTTCCTCTTTGGCGTATCAGGTAATCTCTGCAACATCGCTTTAAATACCCAAGGTGTAGGAGGAGAAAGATATTATGGGAAACCAATCATGACCTCGTTTCATGGTGCATGGAGCATCGGTGGTTTCTCAGGTGCCTTAATTGGTCTATTGATGGTGAATTTGCACCTTATGCCCTTGGTTCATTTTTGGATAATTGCAGGCCTTGCCTGGTTTCATATATTTATTAATTATAGGTTTTTGATTGTTAAACAGGGCTCACAGCAACCAGAAAAATCAAAGTTATTTACAAAACCGCAGGGAGTGCTGGTTCAATTGGGAATTATTGGTTTTTGTAGCATGGCTACCGAAGGCGCAATGTTTGATTGGAGTGGTGTGTACTTCAAGGATATTGTAAAAGCGCCACATTCATTGATTATCTTAGGTTATGCATCTTTTATGATCATGATGGCCTGTGGAAGGTTTTTAGGCGATAAAGTTATTGCCCGCTACGGCAGGAAGAGATCACTACAGGTGAGTGGGGTAGTTATGTCAACGGGAATGTTTATTTCTGTATTATTTCCCCATATTATCCCAGCAACCATTGGCTTTATGCTGGTTGGGTTAGGCGTTTCGGGTATAGTACCAATGGTTTATAGTATCGCTGGCACGAATACTAAAGTTGCACCAGGCATTGCTTTGGCGATGGTATCGGGGGTAAGTTATTTTGGCTTTTTAATGGGGCCGCCCTTAATTGGTTATATTTCGGCTCTTTCTAGCTTACAATATTCTTATGCAATCATTGCTTGTTTTGGCTTGGTAATTACGCTAATTGTTGCGAAGATTAGTGCTATTCGTTAGGATTGCTTGTCATCCGGATGACAAACTCTATCACAAAAAAAAGGTCGCCAATTTCTTGACGACCTTTTCTATTTTAAAGTAAAAAAATTACTCTTTTTCTTCAACTACAATTGGTGCTTCGACCATTACCGGTTTTTTCTTAAACCATCCTTTAACTCTTTTCGACCCTTTATCCATTGTAATATACATACAAGGAACCAAGATCAAAGTAAGGAATGTTGCGAAACTTAAACCAAATATCATTGTCCATGATAAAGGTCCCCAGAAAGCTACGTTATCACCACCAAAATATAAATGTGGTTTAAATTCTGAGAATAAGGTTACGAAATCGATATTTAAACCTACAGCTAATGGAATTAATCCAAGCATGGTTGCAGTTGCCGTTAACAATACTGGCGTCATACGAGTACGGCCAGCTTCGATAACTGCTTCTTTAACAGCAATACCCTGCGATACTAGCAATTCTGTAAATTCTACCAAAAGGATACCATTTCTTACTACGATACCTATTAAGGCCACAATACCAAGCATCGACATCATTACCGAGAATGGCATGTTAAATAGCATACAGCCACCCAACACCCCAATTAAACTAAACAATACCTCCACTAAAATGATAATAGGTTTACTGATCGAGTTAAATTGAGTTACCAAGATAATTAAGATAACACCAATGGCAGTTAAAAACGCACCTCCTAGGAAGCCCATTGTTTCTGCTTGTTCTTCTTGATCACCAGCCATTTTAATTTCTACGCCAGCAGGTGTTTTAAACTGGGCAACCTCAGCAGTTACATTAGCTACTACCTGATTAGGGTTAAAATCGCCTAATACATTTGATGATAAGATAATGATTCTTTTCTGTTGCTTACGTTTAATACCACCATAAGTGTTTACATATTGAATATCAGCAAATGAAGAAATAGGAACTTGTCTAATCTGACCGCCCATTGCCATATCGCGATAGGTCATCTTCATATTTCTTAGGGCTTCCAAATTGTTTTTCTGATCATCCTGTGCACGAACATTGATCTCGTAATCTTCGTTGTCATCTCTGAATTTCGAAAGTTCGCGGCCATATAAAGCTGCGCGAAGATCATTTGCAATCTGACCCGAAGAAATACCTTCACGGTTAGCTCTTTCTCTATCAATGTTAAAGATTACCTCAGGTTTATTATTTTGAAAATCTGATTTTAATTCTTCCACACCTGCAATTTGCTTGCTGATTAAGTGTTTCTTCAATCGTTCAGAAGTATTTACAATAGAATCCAGGTTATCACCAGTAATTTCAATACTAATTGGTTTTGCCGTTGGCGGACCACCTTGTTCTTGGGCTACCGAAATTTCGGCGCCAGGAATGTTTTGAACAGCCTTTCTAATTTTATCCAAATATTCGGAAGTATTAACTCCATTTCTTTTTCCAAATTCAATAAAAGAAACGGTTACTTTTCCTTTATTTGGATATTCACCCTGATCTTCATCCTGTGGATCGGTTACCCCTTTGGTTACGTTAGAAATAATAGAAGTAACAACAGGATCTATTTTGCCTTTATCTGACAATACATTTGTTACTCTTTCTTCTACCTTTTTAACTATTTCGTTGGTATAAGCTTGATCTGTTCCAACGGGTAAACCAACATATACATATACAAAGTTTGGATCAGCAGAAGGGAAGAAGATAACTTTTTGTCTTCCGCTCATCACTAAAGCGAAGAATATTACAAACGTAGCAACGAATAATCCAAGTGTACCCCATATTAACTTTAAAGGGTGTTCTACTGCCCAATGCAATACTTTTACATATTTGTTTTGGAATGCAGGCCAGATTTTTTGCTGGAATTTCTTTACCGCATTCGTTAATACAAAGTGGTTTAGCAAATATAATAAGGCAATAAATACGGCAAAGTTTCCTATACCAACATTTATTAAATAACCTAAAACAGCAACCCCGCCAATAATCAACAGATTCTTTCTTATCTTTTTGTCAAAAGTTGGTTTTTTAGCTGCTTCATGATCGTCATGTGCCATAAAATCAACCGCAAATACCGGGTTAATAATATAGGCTACAATTAAGGAAGCTAGCAAGGTTACAATTAGGGTTACGGGTAAGAAGAACATAAACTCACCAATAATGCCCGGCCAAAATAACAATGGCGCAAAAGGAGCAAGGGTGGTTAAAGTTCCAGAGAAAACCGGTAAAAATACCTCTCCGGCTGCCATTTTAGCTGCTTTAACAATAGGCACCTTTCCATTGTCGAAAATCCTATGCGTGTTTTCAATTACCACAATCGCATCATCCACTACAATTCCCAGTCCTAATAAGAACGAGAAGAGTACTATCATATTCATTGAGAAATTAAAGCCAAAAATGCCACCTAAAATAGGCATCGCTAAGAAGGCAATAAACATCGACAAGGGAACGGATGAAGCTACAAATATCGCATTGGTTACACCCATAAAGAACATTAGGATGATGGTTACCAATACGAAACCAATAATAATGGTATTGATCAGGTCATGTAACGTAACACGGGTTTGATCTGATTGATCACCAGTAACTTTAATTTCTAAACCTTTAGGCAAAACGGTCGACTTCATATCTTTTAAAATCTCGTTGATCTTATCAGAAGCCTCAATTAAGTTTTGTCCAGAGCGTTTTTTAACGTTCAGTGTAATTACATTTTTTCCGAACAAACGGGCATAACTAGTTTGTTCTTTAAATGAATCTTTTACCTCGGCAATATCTCTTAAATAAACAGATGCACCAACAGGTGTTTTAATGACAAGATTTGCGATTTCTTCAGCAGTTTTGAATTCTTTTTTGATATTTAAAGTACGGCGTAAACCATCCATTTTTACCGTACCACCCGAAGCGGTTAAGTTTTCATAACCAACAGCATTTTGGATATCGCCAAAAGAAATTTGAGCAGCCGACATTTTGTTCATGTCAACATTGATCTGAATTTCTGGATCTAATGCTCCAACAATATCAACACCCGAAATTTCTGGTAATGCCTCAACTCTATCTTGAATATCATCGGCATATTGTTTTAATTTCTTCAAATCAAAATCGCCAGAAATATTCAGATACATAATCGGCATGTCAGATAAGTTAATATCCATTACCACCGGATCGTCGGGTAAATCGTTTGGTAAATCTGTTTTGGCTTTATCTACAGCATCTTTAATACGCTGTTTTGCATCTTTAATATCCACATTTGTACCAAACTCTGCAGTAATGATCGAGAAATCCTGGTAAGAATTAGAAGTAACCTTCTTTAATCCTTGGGTAGATTTGATCTGTTTCTCCAATTGTTTGGTTACCAAGTTCTCCATATTTTCTGGAGAAGTACCTGGATACACAGTCTGTACAAATATTTTTGGAATAATTACCTCTGGGAAATTCTCTTTTGGAGTAGAATTATAGGCGAAAATTCCGGCGATAGTAATCATGATCGTCAGCACATAAATGGCTGTTTTATTATCTATCGCCCAACTAGAGGGTTTAAATTCTTTGTTAACGTCTTTCATATATTGTTGCGTTATGGTTTAAAATTTAACTGTGTCGCCTTCATTAAGGTTATCACCACCGGTAACGATTAATTTATCACCTGCTTTTAAACCTGATAAAATTTCGCTTTTGCCATCAATTGTTCTGCCCACTGTAATTACAGCACGTTTTGCTTTTCCATTTTCAGAGATAAGCACATAAGAACCGCTTTCTGATTTTTGGATAACATTTACAGGGATTACAATGGCTTTACTGTTTTTATAATCAACCACTTTTAAAATAGCGATCATATTAGCACGGTATTTATTGTTCGAAGGTAATTTAACCTCCACACTAAAACTACGAGAAGCTGGGTCGATTACCCTCGAAGCAAAAGAAACTTTGGTAGTTAAGCTATCCTTCAAATCTGGGAAGATAACCCTAACATCATCACCTTGTCCAACTTTGCCTAAATACGATTCGGCCACTAATGCTTTTGCTTTTAGGCTGTTAGTGTTAACCACTCTAATGGCATTCATGCCAGGCATTGCAGCTTGACCAACTTTTAGGTCCATTTGTTCAACAGTACCTGAAATAGGCGACTTAATTTTATACATCGATTGTTGGGTGCGTAAAACGCTCATTTGACGGTCTAAGCCATCTTTTTGTGTTTTGGCATTTAAAAATTGAACCTCAGTACCAATTTTTTGGTCCCATAAGTTCTTCTGGCGATTGTATAGGTTGTTCGCTAAATCGATTTGGGTTTGCAATTGAGCCATGTTCTGACGCAATACATTGTCGTCTATTTGCGCTAATACCTGACCTTTACTAACCGATTGACCGATACTTGCATATACAGCGGTAACGATACCTTGTGCTTCAGGATTAACGGATACGTTTTGTTCAGCATCAACTTTTCCCTGAATTTCTACATAATTGCTAAATGATGTAGTTTGAAGTTCTAAAACACTTACTTCTTTTGTGGCAACCGAATCTTTAGCACCTACTTCAGTTTCTAAAGCAGCAATTTTGCTGTCTAGTTCACTGCGTTGTTT
>DATJDT010000154.1:0-2784 GCA_035497275.1 Pedobacter sp. | reverse complement strand
CCCATGGTGTTGACGAGCACGTTGAGCATGGTCTGCGGATTCGAAAACACGTGTTGCAAGTATGAGCGAAGGCGATTTTTATGGTTCTGAGAAATCGGTAACAATTGCAGAAGCGTCACAGTTTAAAATAGAATTTGTTGATGCTAATGGCGCAGTAACCGAATTAAAAGGCTTAGCTAATTTAAAGGCAGGTGAAGTAATCGATTGCTCTGCAATGAGCCTTTCGGCATTAAAAGTATTTGTTGCTAAAGAAATTGTTGCAGCAAAAGAGGCAGGCGTATTATTATCGGCCCATTTAAAAGCAACGATGATGAAGGTTTCTGACCCAATTATTTTTGGTGCAATTGTAGAAGTTTATTTCGCTGCGGTATTTACAAAATATGCAGCATTGTTTAAAGAATTGAATATTGATACGAGCAATGGTTTAGGGGATGTGTATGCGAAAATTGCTGGTAATCCGCAACAAGCAGAGGTTGAAGCTGCTTTGGCTTTGGCGATTGAAAACGGACCTGCATTGGCAATGGTAAACTCTGATAAAGGGATTACTAACCTGCATGTTCCTTCTGATGTAATTGTTGATGCTTCAATGCCGGCAATGATCCGTACTTCGGGACAAATGTGGAACAAAGAGGGGAAAGCGCAAGATACGATCGCTTTAATTCCAGATCGTTGTTATGCAGGTGTTTATACAGCAACAATTAACGATTGTAAAGCAAATGGCGCTTTTGATGTAACTACCATGGGCTCGGTGCCTAACGTTGGGTTAATGGCGCAAAAAGCAGAAGAATATGGTTCTCATGATAAAACTTTTCAGGCTAAAGGTACTGGTACAATCCGCGTAACTGATGCAGCTGGTAATATTTATTTTGATCAACAGGTAGAAAAGGGAGATATTTTTAGAATGTGCCAAACTAAAGATGCACCTATTCAAGACTGGGTAAAATTAGCGGTTAACAGAGCACGTTTATCAGCTACACCTGCTGTTTTCTGGTTGGATGAGAACAGAGCACATGATCGTCAGATTATTGCTAAAGTGAATACCTACCTTGCTGATTTTGATACCAATGGTTTGGATATCCGTATCCTTGCACCCGTTGAGGCTACTAAATTTACATTGGAGCGTATTCGCAAAGGCTTAGATACTATTTCGGTTACTGGTAATGCATTGCGTGATTATTTAACAGATTTATTCCCGATTTTAGAGTTAGGTACATCGGCTAAAATGTTATCGATTGTGCCATTAATGAATGGTGGTGGCTTATTTGAAACTGGAGCTGGAGGTTCGGCACCTAAACATATCGAACAATTTATTCAAGAAGGGTACTTGCGCTGGGATTCATTAGGTGAGTTCTTAGCTTTAGGAGCTTCTTTAGAGCATTTGGGACAAACCCAAAATAATGATAAGGCTTTGGTGTTAGCAGAAACATTAGATGTTGCTACTGAGAAATTTTTAGCTAATGATAAATCACCAGCGCGTAAAGTTGGACAAATTGATAACAGAGGCTCACATTTTTATTTAGCTTTTTATTGGGCTGAGGCCTTGGCGGCACAATCGAAAGATGAAGCTTTAAAAGCGAAATTCGCACCTTTAGCGAAAGCGCTTACTGAGAATGAAGATAAGATTGTTTCGGAGTTAATTGGAGCTCAGGGTAAACCACAAAATATTGGTGGTTACTATCATCCTAATGATGAGCTAGCTTATCAAGCAATGCGCCCAAGCGAAACATTGAATACAACTTTGGCGACGTTATAAAAAATAGCAAATGCCTTGCAGGTTGTTCAGTGCAACCTGCAAGTGTATTTAAAAGATCAGTTTATAGCCCTGACCTCTTAAATTTAAAATAGCAATAGAGGGATCGGCTTTAAGATATTTTCTAAGCTTCGTGATAAATACATCTAAGCTCCTGCCCGAGAAGTAATCGTCATTTTCCCAATGAGTTAAGAGTAACTCTTTTCTCGAAATCATTTTTTCTTGTTGTACGCGTAGCATATTCAATATTTCTGCCTCCCGAAAGGTAAGATATTTTTTAGCGCCTTTATAAACTAACAATCCCTCCGGATAGTGAAATAGAAATTCTCCGATTTGGTAAACACCCTTTTTGTGAGTTTCGAACGACTTTAGATTTACCATCCCCAAAAGGGAACGAATTCTGATAATTAACTCGTCCATGCTAAATGGTTTCTTTAGGTAGTCGCTTGCCCCACTTTCAAATCCATTTACAACATCTGATGGTAATGATTTTGAGGTGAGAAATATTGCAGGGGTTGTTCTGTCGGTCAGGCGAATTTTCTTCAACATCGAAAATCCATCTCCGTCGGGCAGCATCACATCGAGGATAAGAATGTCGAATATATCTGCTTTATGGGCGACTAAGCCATTCGCAACTGTGCTTGCATGAGAAACTATAAAATTTTTACTTTCCAAGCTCTCTTTGATAATTTCGGCAAGGGCAGGTTCGTCTTCTACAAATAGTATTTTTATTGCATTCATATTGGCCATGCTAATTTTAATTCTGTTCCATGATGGCTACTGGTTAACTTATACCATCCATTATGTTGCTGCATAATTTGCTTTACATAGTTTAGGCCAAGGCCGTAGCCTTTTACCGCTTGGTTAGATGATTGTTTTGCACGATAAAATTTTTCAAACAGCATTGGAATTTCAGCTGCATCGATGCCAGATCCGTTATCTTTTACTGAAATAACGAAGTAAGATTCGGAAACACTACAGGAAACCTGAATTTTAAGGGGTTCATTTCCGTATTTGATAGCATTTTCAATGAT
>DATJDT010000153.1:0-4957 GCA_035497275.1 Pedobacter sp. | reverse complement strand
AAACCTGGAAGTATTGTTGACGGTTCATGGCAAGTGGGTTATGGTGTAAGTGTTGGTGTTTTTGGAGCAGGTAGGGGAAGAGCGAGTGTAAAAGGTATTTTAAAAGCCGATGGTACATTGCTCTTGCAAAGTGCAGCCAGTGATATTGGGCCTGGTACTGGGACGGGTATGACTTTAATTGCCAGTAAATTAATGAATATCCCTGTTACGAAAATTACTTTTGAGTTAGGTGATTCTTCCTTGCCACCAGCACCAAGTCAGGGAGGCTCGGCTACTCTTTCTACCGTAGGATCTGCTGTAAATGATGTTTGTGTAGCACTGAAAGCTACTATAGCAGAATTGGCCGCTAACGCGAATATGGATTCCACCGCTAATTTTGTAGACGTGCTGAAGAAAAACAACTTACCGATGATTGAAAAAACTGTTCAATCATCTCAAAATAATCCAGAGGCTAAGAATTACTCGATGTACTCATTTTCAATTCATTTTGTACAGGTAAGAGTTCATCAATTAACAGGTGTAGTGAAGGTAAGTAAGATTGTGTCTGTTGGTGATTCGGGTACTATTGTGAGTCCTAAAACAGCCCGTAGCCAAATGGTTGGAGGTGCTGTTGGAGGCATTGGAATGGCTTTAACAGAAGAAGCTTTGTTGGATCATCGTTATGGACGATATATTAACAATAATTTTGCCGATTACCATGTTCCTGTTCATGCTGATGTACCAGAGATTGATGTTATCTTTATCAATAAACCAGATCTTTTGGTAAATCCCATGGGTGCTAAAGGAATGGGAGAGATAGCGTTGATAGGTTTTTCTGCAGCAGTGGCAAATGCAGTATTTAATGCTACTGGAAAGAGGATTAGAACATTGCCTATTACGCCGGATAAGGTACTGGAAGCTTAACGTTCATTTCGTGGTACGAAGCAATCTTATTTCTCACTAGGATTCTTCTTACCAGTTAATAGTTTTTCAATTGTTTTCTGAATGCGGTCACTACGTGTTTTTTCTTGCTTAGCAGTTAAAATCCATAATACGTATTCCTTGCGGTTAGAATAGGACAATGACTCATAAAAACTCAATGCAGGAGCATGCGCTGATAGTGCTAATTTTAAATCCTCTGGCAGGGTTACAATTTTATTTGTTACATCAACATACTTGTTGTAGTCGCTAGTTTGTATTTCGGCATTCCCAACTCCCGATTTCTTTTGCGCATCAATTGGCTTAATGCGTAATGCAGTCCATAATTCGTTGATCGCTGCCGAAGCACAAGGAACTAAATTATATTGCTCTAGCTCTTCCCATGACTTCATTAAGTTTAAGTCACTGGCTAATTTTGTTTTAGCTTTTGGATAAATAATCCAGCAGATAGTTTTATCAGTTATGTTTTGATGGGTTAAATTAAGTGCATTGATCATATCAGCCTTGGTGACCGCAAAAACAAGTAAAGCAGCGTAACTTTCATTCCTAGCGAAAGATGGATCTAATGAAAAAGTAACTTCTTCTGGTTTATCTCCGATAATTTCGTTGAAATTTATTGGAGCGTTTAACACGGTTACATTAAACCCAGGTTTTACTTGTAATTTTTTTAAAAGCAGATTATTCATTGTTCAAAATTAACTTAGACTTACGAAATTCTAAACGGTCGACCGTTTAGAATTTCGTAAGTCTTTATAACTTCATTTTTGCAAAGAAATCCCATAGCACTATCCCTGCCGAGATGACAATATTGAAAGAATGTTTTGTGCCAAATTGAGGGATTTCGATACAATTATCAATTTTTTGCATTACTTCGTCACTTACTCCATTTACTTCGTTACCAAAGATCAACGCATATTTTTTGTCCTTATCGGGTTTAAAAGTATGTAACATAGTGCTATTCTGAGCCTGTTCAATTGCAATAATTTGATACCCTTGTTCACGGAAATGAGCAACTGCAGCTAAGGTGTCCTCAAAGTAAATCCAATCTACCGCCAAAGTAGCTCCCAAAGCTGTTTTTTCAATTTCCCGATGTGGTGGCTGGGCAGTTATGCCACATATAACTACTTTTTCTATCGAAAATCCATCGGCTGTTCTAAATACCGATCCAACATTGTGCATGCTTCGAACATTATCTAAAATTACCACAACTGGAAGTTTTTCTTGTTGCTTAAATTCGGCTATATCAACCCGATTAAGGTCGTCTAGTTTTAATTTTTTCATTTAATAATAGTATCTATACTTTACAGGCCTATGCACCAAACGTTCTCAAAGTTTTTAACTCAACTTTGTTACTCCATTTCCTATTCCATGTATGTAGATTGCTGCAGGATATCCAATTTCAGCAACATAACTTTCAGTTAATTTTTGTGCAAAATCTTCTTCATATCCTTTTTTCAACAAGGCAATTGCACATCCACCAAAACCTGCACCCGTCATCCTGGCACCGATTACATGCTCATAATCACTACAAAAATCAACAACGGCATCTAGCTCTTTACCCGAAACTTCATAAAGTTCTTTAAGAGACTGATGAGAGGCGTACATTAATCGGCCAAATTCTGCTAGTTCTCCAGCACTTAGTGCTTTAGCAGCTAAATGAACTCGGTCATTTTCTTTTACAACATGGCTTGCTCTTTTTAGCGTAGTTTCGTTTTCAATTAGGTGGCTATGTAAAGCAAATTTTTCAGCTGTTAATTCACATAAATTATCGATAGTAATCTCTTTTTTAAGTGCATTTAGTGCTTCCGTACATTCATTAACCCGTTCATTATATTTAGATTCTTCCAACTTTCTGGTCTTGTTGGTATTGATGATAGCAAGATTATATTCTCCCAAATCACAATCAACAATTTTATACTTTAAAGTATCGCAGTTTAGCACTATCGCTTTATCAACTTCTCCAAAAGCAACGGCAAATTGGTCCATAATGCCCGAATTCACACCTATAAATATATTCTCTACTCGTTTTGATAGCTTTACAAGTTCAAGTTTATCATGTCCTAAATTAAAATAATCGTTTAAAGCAAAAGCTGTAAGTACTTCAATTGAGGCTGATGATGATAAGCCAGAACCGATAGGGATATTGCCAAAATATAATAAATCGAGCCCTTGAGTTGTCCAACCAAACTTTTGGAGTTCGTGAAAAACACCTAATGGATAGTTATACCATTCGTGTCCAGTTTTCTGATATTCTTGCTGAATAGGAAATGATTGTTCTTCTTCAAAATTAACACTGCTAAAGCGAATTACCTGTTCATTGTTAGGCGCCATTAAAAGCCATGTTCCGGCAGTTATCGCGCATGGCATTACCAAGCCGCCGTTATAATCTATATGTTCTCCAATTAAATTTACCCTTCCAGGAGCAAAATATGTTGCAATAGGTTTCTGTTTGTAGTTCTCTAAAAATTTATCGTGGAGTTGTTGCTGCATGAATGATTATTTATTGCCAAATTGATAAGTATATTGTATTTTCGTCAACCGCCTAAGATACAATTTTATGAAAATAAAGCAGATACCCACAGGGATTTTTATCGAAAAAAAAGAAGTTATTGCAGTCCAATTAAGCAACGACAAAGGTAGCTATGTTAAAATATTTAATTATGGTACTATCATCAACAAATTTGTAGTTAAAAACTCAAAAGGGGAGGAACAAGATATTGTCTTGGGCTTTGATCAATTTGAAGATTATATCTCGGAAGATTATTTAGCTAATTACCCATATTTTGGGGCTATCATTGGTCGTTATGCCAACCGTATTAAAGGCGGTGAGCTGTCTGTCGATGGCATAAACTACCAGTTGCCACAAAATGCTGGCTCGTGCTGCTTACATGGTGGGAAGAATGGTTTTGATAAAAAAGTATGGGATATCATAGAGTTAACCGATTCTCCAAATGCAAAAGTGACCTTTCAATATTATAGTTTTGATGGGGAGGAGGGCTTCCCTGGCGATTTAGCGATCCAACTTTCTTTTGAGTTTACCAATAATGATGAACTTATCTTATCTTATCAAGCAGATACAGACGAAGCGACGCCGATTAATTTAACCCACCACAGCTATTTCAATTTGTCGGCCGGTGGTGATAAAATAATGGAGCATGTTCACCAAATGAATGCTACAAATTATTTAGAACAAGATGAGGAGTGGACGGTTACTGGAAATCTAATTCCAGTTGCAGGTACAATCCATGATTTCACAAAGCCAAAGGCAATTGGTAGTAACTGGAATGAAATAGAAGGTTATGATCAAACCTATGTATTAGATAAGGAATATGGAACTTTAACATTGGCAAGTAAAACAACGGAAACAAATAGTGGCTTGTCTTTGTTGGTGTATACAACAGAACCAGTTGCCCATTTATATACAGGCAAATATTTAGGGGTTAAAAATGGTAAAGGAGGACGTACATATGGACCTTTTGATGCTTTTTGTGTGGAAACACAACATCATCCAAATGGGATTAATATTCCTCATTTTCCGAGCACTATTTTAAGACCTGATGAAGTTTATACGCAGACTACCATCTATAAAGTAATAGCTAATTAACTTTACAATGATGTTTACTATTGAAGATATACGCAACGCTGAACAAAAAATCAAAACTGGAGCTGATTTCCCTTTGTTTATCAAGGAAATTAAAGCTATGGGAGTAGAGCGTAACGATGTTTATGTGATGAATGGAATGTCGATCTACTTTGGAAATAATGAACATACTGTGGAGAGCGCTCCTGCCTATGAAACTTTATTAATTGAAGAGCAATCATCTGCTCAAGACTTACAGAAAGCGTTAAAAATTCATCAAGAAGGTCAAACGGATTTTCAGACCTTTTGCAGACAAGCTGCTAGTGCAGGAGTAGAGAAATGGGTTACTGATTTAAAGGAAATGACTGTAAGCTATCTTGATATGGCGGGTAATGAGCTAATAGTTGAAAAAATACCTTCGGTTTAGTTTTTATAGACGTTCTAAAACCATTTTAATAG
>DATJDT010000152.1:0-6247 GCA_035497275.1 Pedobacter sp. | reverse complement strand
ACCAGCACCAACATCTAAAACTTTGCCATAACATAAATCGATAGCTTGAAGTTCTAAGGGTGGCATTTCTTCTTCCGACCTAAAAAAAATGTCGACAGGCATTTCTTCTACATCATCGTAAGAATTGTGTAGCCATAAAGTGTCAGCAGTTGCATTGTCTCTATAAAAATCAGTTAGTGCTAAACCAAAAACGTCCATATTTTCAAAGATACTTTTGGTTTAGCTTAAACTAAAATTTAGGCTTCGATTTTTGTCATCCTACCCTTAACTAGGTTCGCTACTAGATCGAGTTTATCTTTTGAGCTGGTTAGCATATCACCAACCCAGTCATTTAATTTTCCTTTAAGGGCACTATTTTTATCAGAAGTTAATACTAATACAAGTGCGGTTCCCAAAGCTGCACCAGCCAGTAGGCCCGTAACTAATTTCGTTTGTTTTGTCATGATCTCTGTTTTTAGTAAATTAGTAACAAATGGCTTTTTGAATTGTTTATATTTTTATGATTTTAAGAATGAGTATTAAAATATATGTTACAGAAACTCTCTTACCTTAATCTGTTTTTGGCCTTAGCTTATGGGTTAATTTACTTAAAGAGTGGTACTTTTCATTCTATTACAGGAGTTCTCATGGTTGTTATTTTTAACTGGCTTGCTTTAAGGAGCTTTCAACTTGATGATTACAGGTGGAAATTGTGGCACTATTTAACAGGGCTTTGGAGTTTGTATTACATTGCAACATTAATTTATGGCTTTGTAAATGTTTTAAGTGCGGTATTCGAGTTTAAGTTTATAACCAACGATACGAGCTTTTATTTGACCATCAATTTTGTTTTTTGCTGCTTAGTGATTACGCAGGCGGTTTTATATCAATATAAAAACTATAAACAATTGAAATATAATTAATCTTTAAACTTAAAAATTATGAAAAGTATAAATTTTGTTTTCAGTGCTGTTTTGCTATTGATCATAGCATGCAATAGCGAAAAAAAAGATAAGGCTGCTGATACCACTGCAGTTGTTTCAGATACGGCTACTAAGCCCGTCGATACAGCTGCTATGAATAAGGCTTGGGCTGATTATATGGCTCCTGGAGATGTACATAAAATGTTGGCAAAATCTGATGGCAAATGGGAGGCAGAGATATCTTTCTATTATAATCCCGATTCGCCAAGTGTGAATAAAGTGGTTTGTGAGAATAAGATGATTTTGGGAGGAAGGTATCAACAAGCTAATTATAAAGGCGTGATTGATGGAATGCCGTTTGAAGGTATCAGTACTTTAGCCTATGACAATGCTAGAAAAGTTTATTTAAGCACTTGGATTGATAATATGGGAACAGGCATTATGCAGCTAGAAGGTACTTATGATGAAGCATCGAAAACAATGAATATGAGAGGGAGTGCCACTGATGTTGCTACAGGCAAGGATATTGCTGTTCGTGAAACTTTTAAAATGGTAGATGACAATACCCAGACGATGGAGATGTACGAAACAAAGGAGGGGAAGGAAACGAAGACTATGTCGATTTTGTTGAAGAGAAAATAGTGATTTAATCTTTAATAATCGTTCAAGGATTATTATATAAACCTAAAGCCTAAGAGTTAAAAAACTTAGGCTTTTGTGCGTTTTATTTAGGACTATAAGATCAAATCATGACAATTTTAATGACAGATCAATTGTCGTAAATAGGATTTACGAGATGCGTGGACAAAAAGTAATGCTTGACAGTGATTTGGCAGAGCTTTATGGTGTGGAAACAAAGGTTTTGAATCAAGCGGTTAAAAGGAATATTGACAGATTTCCTGAAGATTTTATGATTCAATTAACCGGAACTGAATGGCAAAACTTGAAGTCACAAACTTTTTTCTTCCAACCCTTTGCTAATTAAACTATTCTGCCTATCTTTGCAGTCCCTAAAAAAGAGGGATATTAAATATTTTTTAACAAATTAAATAAAAGCAAGTGAATACGTTAAGTTACAAAACTGTCTCTGCCAATGCAAAAACTGTTAATAAACAGTGGGTTGTTGTTGACGCACAAGGAGAGATTTTGGGGCGCTTGTCTTCTAAAATCGCGATGATTATTAGAGGAAAACACAAGCCAGAGTTTACCCCAAACGTAGACTGCGGTGATAACGTTATCGTTATTAATGCAGACAAGGTAAAATTGACCGGGAATAAATTTACTGAAAAAGAGTATATCTCTTACACAGGATATCCAGGTGGTCAAAGATTCATTTCTCCAAAAGAGTTAATGGCAAAACACCCTACTCGTGTTATTGAGAAGGCTGTTCGTGGAATGTTACCTAAAAGTCGTTTGGGCAAAAAATTGTACACCAATCTTTTTGTTTACGCAGGTTCAGAGCACCCGCATGCAGCACAATCACCAAAAACCATTACACTTTAATTAAAAGAGAAAAGAAATGTCAGTTACAAACACTTCAGGAAGAAGAAAAACTGCAGTTGCCCGTATCTATTTAAAAGAAGGCAACGGCACCATTACCGTTAACGGTAAAGACCACAAAGTATATTTCCCTACCTTACCTCTACAATACATTGTTAACCAATCATTCGAAGTATCTGAATTAATTGGTAAATATGATGTTACTGTAAATGTAAATGGCGGAGGAGTAAAAGGACAAGCAGAAGCAGTTCGTTTAGCTATCGCTAAAGCTATTGTTGAATTAGATGCTGAGAAAAAACCAGCATTACGCGCTAAAGGGTTAATGACCCGTGATATGCGTATGGTTGAACGTAAGAAACCAGGACGTAAAAAAGCACGTAAGAAATTCCAATTCAGTAAACGTTAATCTTAAAGGAGACAAACACAATGGCAAGAACTACATATCAAGACTTATTGGATGCAGGTGTACACTTTGGTCACCTTACCCGCAAATGGAATCCGAAAATGGCACCATATATTTTTATGGAACGCAATGGGATTCACATTATAGATTTAAATAAAACTTTAACTAAAACTGAAGAAGCTGCAGCAGCGATTAAACAAATCGTAAAATCTGGTCGCAAGATCTTATTTGTAGCAACTAAGAAACAAGCTAAAGAAATCGTTGCTGAACAAGCAAAAAAAGTAAACATGCCTTTCGTAACTGAACGTTGGTTAGGTGGTATGTTAACTAACTTCGCAACTGTTCGCAAGTCAATTAAAAAGATGGTTACCATCGATAAAATGACTAAAGACGGTACTTATTCTATTCTTTCTAAAAAAGAACGCTTAATGATCCAACGTGAGCGTATTAAATTAGAAAGCTTATTAGGTGGTATTGCAGATTTAAACCGTTTACCGGCTGCAATTTTCTTAATCGACGTTAAAAAAGAGCATATTGCTGTAGCAGAAGCGATGAAATTAAACATCCCTACTTTTGCAATGGTAGATACCAACTCTGATCCATCAAATATCGATTTCCCAATCCCTGCAAATGATGATGCTACTAAATCAATTTTATTGATTACTGATGTAATTATCAAAGCAATTGAAGAAGGATTAGATGAGCGTAAACGCGAAAAAGATGAAGAAGCTGAGAAAGAAGCTGTAGCGGTAAAAACTGCTGCTGATGCTCCTGAAACTGCTGCTACACCTAGAGAAGCTGGTGCTAAAAGACCAACTAAAAAAGAAACTGCTGAAGCAGAAGCTTCATCAGAAGAGTCTACAGAAGGATAATTCAGTTGCGGGTTGTGTGTTATGAGTTATTGGTTTAGACCCGTAACCTATAACTCATAACCCGTAACATTTTATAAAACTTATAATATTTTAAAAATGTCTACAGTACAAATTACTGCCGCAGATGTAAACAAATTACGCCAACAAACCGGAGCCGGTATGATGGATTGCAAAAAAGCATTAGTAGAAGCCAATGGCGATTTCGAGGCTGCGGTTGATTTATTGCGCAAAAAAGGTCAAAAAGTATCTGCCGCTCGTTCTGGTAATGCTACTTCTGAAGGTCTTGTATCAATTAGTGTTTCAGCAGATGGCACTAATGGTAAATTAGTTGCTTTAGCTTGTGAAACTGAGCCAGTTTCTAAAGTTGAAGATTTCCGTAATCTAGCTCAAGCTGTTTTAGCTGCAGCAGTTGCCAATAACCCAGCTACTGCCGAAGAATTATCAGCAATTACTTTGGAAGACGGACGTACAGTTGCCGAAACCATAACTGAATTAACCGGTAAAATTGGAGAGAAAATCGTTATCCAAGATTACGCAAATATATCTGGAGAGAAAATCGTTTCTTATATCCATTCTAATGGTAAAATGGGCGTTTTAGTGGTATTTGAAGGTGCTAATGGCGTAGATATTACTGAAGCAGGTAAAGATGTTGCTATGCAAATTGCCGCAATGAATCCAGTTGCAGTTGATAAAGATGGTGTTGATCCAGCTACAATCGAGCGCGAAATTGAGATTGCTAAAGATGTAATTCGTCAAGAAGGTAAACCAGAAGAAATGGTTGAAAAAATCGCTGCTGGTAAATTGAATAAATTCTACAAAGACAGTACTTTATTAAACCAAGAGTTTGTTAAAGACAGTTCGGTAGATGTTCGTAAATTCTTAGACAACACTGCTAAAGGATTAACAGTTACTGCTTTCAAACGCGTACAATTAGGTTCTTAATTTAAGAAACAGCAAAATATAAGCCCTTTCCTTAATTGGAAAGGGCTTTTTTGTTTTAGCCTAATAGGTAATATTTCTCCCTCCTAACTTATTAGCTCCAAGTCACTAAACCTTTTTGACCCATTTTTTATTTTAAAGTGAAAAGTTAATTTTCTTATATTTAGTAACTTAACCTCACAAATTATGAGCTGTATTCGATTTTTATTTTTTTTGGGGATAATTTCATTTACGATAACAAATACCCACGCGCAGTTAAAGGTTAAACTCAGTGGCGTTGTTCAAAATAGAAAAAGTGATACCTTGTTACTGTCAGCGGCAACGACTTCAATTAGAGATGAGAGTAGAATTGTCAGTATTCCTATCACAAATGGTAAGTTTGAATATGAAATGAACGTTAGTCAGGTGGAAGCTTATCAATTGGTTTTTCTTGATGAATTCCAGGAAGGTGGATGGAAGCCTGTTATTTTCTTTCCAGACACGACTAACATTCATTTTATACTAAACCCTATGGACTCATTTGAAGCAAATGTGATTGCGGGTGGAACGATAAATAGAAATTATTATCGACTTAAGAATGAAATTAGAGATAGGTTTATGTTCCCTTCTACCGTGATTTCTAACCAACGCAAGAAGCTTCAGGAAGCTAAAAGCTATCGGAGTAAGGAACACGCTGCTGTTATCGCCAAATTAAGCGCTGCAAAATCTCAGGATGAGAAAGTGCCAATCTATGAAGAGTTGGGAGAACTGCGTAAAACTGGAGCAGAATATACCGAAGCGGGCCGAGCAGTAAACCTTAGATTTGATTCTTTGGCTATGGAAATTACTAAATTTAAGTACAAGCTGATAGACAAATCCAAGGACTTAGCTTCCTATTATTTGCTGTGGTTAGACGCTACTAATGAAGCAAAGCTAAAGCGGGACGTGGCAGAAATTGTACTTCAAAAATATCCTATTTTTAAAGCAATTTTTCCAACTCATCCATATACCAGTCAGATTAAAGATGTGGTGGAGGCTATGGTAAAAATTGTTCCTGGAAATAGGTTTGTTGATTTTACCGCTCCAGCTTTAGACGGAAAGAGTTATACCTTGTCTGAGCAAATAAAAGGTAAGGTTGCTATAATTGATCTTTGGGCATCTTGGTGTGGCCCTTGTATCGCGAAAGCAAAAGCCCTGGTGCCTATTTATCAAAAATATAGAAATAAAGGCTTCGCCATTGTGGGAGTTGCACGTGAGTTTAAAAATTTAGATGCCTTGAAATTTCGTTTGGGACAGGAGAAATTTAGCTGGCTACAGCTTACCGAATTGAATGACAAGAATGGCATTTGGAGAAAATATGCGGTTGCAGATGGCGGGGGCATACAGGTTTTGGTTGACCAGGAAGGTCGCGTATTGAAAGTTAACCCAACCGCAGAAGAAGTAGAAAATTATGTCCAAAAGCTGCTAAAAATTTAGCTAACATGCTCAAGCTTTTCAACCGAATATTTGTATCAAAACCTAATTTAATATAAATCGGCATATTTTTTACATATTTGGCTATGCAAACTTTTGATCATTACAGTTACTTTGGAGGTAGCGATATAAAACAAAACCAATCGATAAAAATCAATAATGGCAAGATTATTTCTATC
>DATJDT010000151.1:0-6316 GCA_035497275.1 Pedobacter sp. | reverse complement strand
ACTGTAAACGAGCGCTATGCTTAAGTAGGCATTCCCTTTATTCTCAGGCATTCCTCGCTTTTCCTCAATCTTAATCTGTTCAATATAATATGCTATTGCTTTCGGATAATTATGCAGTGCATGAAAAGAACTCGCCATCATATTTAAAGCCCATGATTCTCCCTTTAAAAACTTAATTCTTCTAGAGAGATTATACGATTGTTTAGCTAGCAACATCGTAGAATCTGGCTTATAGTCTAGATAGCAATAGCCCAAGTTGCATAAAGTTAAAGCTGTAGTGGTATCGTTTTCTTTATTAGCTAACTCTTTATATAGACTATCAATTACTCTTTTTTGAGCAAGAGCTGTAAGTGTTGAACATAGAATTAGGAAAGAGAGCGCTATATATTTCATTATAGGTATTTAAAACTTAAATTTAACAAAAAAACGCAGCTCATGGGCAGATTACTCTCATTAATATTGCTAGGTATTTTCAGCATTCAATCTAGCACTATTAACGCTCAAAACAAGTACGCGGTAATTGTCGGAATTAATGATTATTACAAAGCGAAAAATATTAAAAGTGAGTATTCTTTGAAAGGATGTGTTAACGATGCTTTAGGCGTAAAAACGCTGCTCCTTAATAGATTTGATTTCGAACCAAAAAACATCAATACGTTACTTAACCAAGCTGCAACACAAAACAATTTGGTGAATGCACTGGAACAGATTTTAAGTAAAAGCCAGGCTGGAGATGCGGTAGTTTTCTATTATAGCGGACATGGAACATTTATCGATAATCCTGCGTTGGATGAAGATGTTGTTAAAAGAGGCTACAACCAGTCTTTAGTGATGAGTGACTTATACTCAAAAGACTACGAATGCCTTGTTAGAGACAACATCCTTAAGAAGCTCTTCAACAAATTCGTAGCAAAAAAGGTGATCTTAACCAGTATTTTCGACTGTTGCTTTAGTGGGGGAATGGTGAAATCATCGTATATCGAAGAGATGGCATACAACCCTTATTCTGACAAGGTAAATGAATACGTAAATGATGAAGCTACAGATAGCCTTACCATGAAATCGCTTCCAATTAGTCGATTAGATTCTCCCGCACGAGCATTCGACATGAACCAAGTATTAGTTAGAACGGACTCGGAATGGGTTCCACGTCCTGCTGAAACACCAAATTCTAAATTTGCAGCGCTTGCAGCAAGTGAAGATTATGTTCGCGCTGCTGAAATATGGGATGAATCTGGCATACCACATGGCGCCTTTACCAAAGCTCTTTTGAGCATTTATGAACAAAGTACTGTAGATATTCCACTCTCAAAAATCATTTATAAGATTCGCGAAGAGGTTACAAAAACACAGTTATTTAGTCAGCAGCCCCAATATACCTACGACTCTAGCAGGGAGGAGGCAAACCTCATTGGTCTACCTCTACAAACAGCGCTTGCAAAACCACTATCTGTAAGCTGCATAAGTACTTTTGGTGCAACAATAACACTAAATGGCGGCTATCGAACTGGTTTAGCGATTGGGAATATACTCGCAGGTAAAAGTGGAAAAATCATCATCACGAGAATATATGCAGATAGCGCTATAGCTAGACCTACAAGTAACGTGCTCATCAATAAAGATGATGAGTTTATTTTGGCAGATCCATATAAAACCTCTAACCCCCTTCTAAAGATATATATACATGCTACAAGCCTTACTACTGTGGCATTTATGAAGAGTTTTAATAAAGAAATATTGCCGATCACCAAACAGAAAGGCTATCAGGATTATTTTAACTGGTACAATAACCGATTTAGCCCAGTATTTCTATTTACAGCAACCCCAGGGGAAGGCAAGAAAATTTTAGTAAAAGCAATGGAAAGACCTTTTTCGGTACAGCTTCCTATTCCTTCAGATTTAGCGGGTAAAATAAAGAAATCGCTTGAGAAAGAGCAAAGTATAAAAATTGTAACGAATAGAAGCGAAGCTGATCGGGTTTTGTATCTCAATTATGCGGTAAAGTCAGCATCAATTTCCACGCCTCGCTTTGTTTTAAATTATCGCTCAGCGGTTACGAATGAAAGTTATGACCCCTTTAAGTTTTCGAAATTTGCCACTAGTTTAAATAGCCTCGAGATTACAGCAGCCGACGCAAGTAAACTCACAGCACAAATCAAAAAGATTACTTATGAATTAGCTAGATCTCAAGGCACTCATTGGTTTAATACCTATCCAAAAAAGTAAAGCATATGATTAAATCCCTGTTTTTTTAAAAGCCCATTCTAAAAATTTAGGCATAGCTTTAGCCCACGTAGGCACATTGTGTTTCCCGCCTACCATTTCATAATAACATATATCATTTGGTCGTTGGTATCCTTTTTTCAACAGCTCTTTCACCACATCAATTGTATCATCAATTGAATCGATAATAAAATTCTGGTTACGATCTGCTAACTCATCATCGGTACCAGTCATTAACCAAAATTTTAAGGCAGGTTTGGTTTTTGTTTCACGAATCATTTCATGTAAAATACGATCATCATCTGTATAACCGTCTTTCAAATCCTTTTTCCGCCACCAAAAAGAGCCAGAAAACACCCCTACCGCATCGAAATAATTATCATTATTCCATGCAATATCAAAAGCTGTTAAGCCTCCCAATGAAAATCCTGCAAAAGCGCGTTTACCATTAATGGTTAAGTCTACCTCACTTTGCACATACGGGATTAATTCTTTAATGATAAATTCTCCATATAAATTGGCCTTTGTTCCTCTTTTCTTAAAATCTGGTCGATTGGCAACTCCATACTCCATTAATCTATCTTCTGATGCTTTTATTCCAACTACAACTGTTGGCTCAATTTTCCAAGCTTCGTACAAATGGCTTAAAGTATTTTCCATATCCATTTGCTCCAAATCTTGTCCGTCATTTAGCAATAGTAAATTAACACGTTCATTACCCAATAAATTATCAGGACTGAAAATTTCAATATCTACAGTTCGTTTTAAAAAATCGGACTTTATTTGATGGCTTGTTTTAATAATGGTGGGCAATAATGTTGTATACATTTGATGATGGCTTTCTCACTAATCAGCTGCAAAGGTACAAATCTTATCATAAATAGAAAGTGCCGAACAGGAAATGGGCTGAATGCTTAAAGGGCACAATTAAAATCAGTTAATTCCTTTGAGTTTGGATTAGATTTTTATACCTTAAAGCATCTAAATCTATAACTATGCAGGAAGAACTAAAAGAATGGTATAGCCCAAATTTAAGCAGGGATATTAAAACGTTAATTTTTGGACATAGTGGATATCCTATTCTACTTTTCCCAACAAGTATGGGTAGTTATTTTGAGAATAAGGACTTTAAATTAATCGATTCTGTTCAAGATTTTGTTAATGCTGGCAAAGTGAAAATCTATTGCCCCGATGGCATAGATAAATTGAGTTGGTACAATAAAGAAATTCATCCTGCCGATAGAGTTAAAAATCATATTTGGTACGATAAATTTTTACTTGAAGAACTCCTCCCTCTTGCGAAAAAGGAAACTGGACAACAAAAGGTAATTACTGCAGGCTGCAGTTTTGGGGGCTATCATGCAGCTAATTTTGCCTTTCGGCATCCTTGGGCCGTGAGCCACCTATTTAGCATGAGCGGCGCTTTTGATATCACTAGTCAGCTTGATGGCTTTTACAATGATGACACTTTTTTCAATAACCCTGTTGATTTTCTCCCCAACGACATGAACCCTGAGCTTTGGCATATGAAAATTGTACTTGGAACTGCAGATCGCGATATGTGTAAAGGAGATAATGAAAGGCTATCTGGCATTTTACATCAAAAAAACATTAATCATTGGTTAGATATAAGACCGAATGCTGATCATGACTGGCCAACATGGCGACAGATGTTCCCAGATTATTTAGCACAACTTTAAAACATTATACCTTAAACCATATTACTAATGAAGAAAATAGGAATTTTATTTGGACAAGAACGCTCTTTTCCAGAGGCGGTAATAGCGAGAATTAATCAAAAAGCTGAAAAAGGCATTACAGCTGAGGCTGTAAAAATCGATAAAATGTTCCAGAACTCGCCCTTGGATTATGCGGTCATCATTGATCGTATTTCTCAAGACGTACCGTTTTATCGTGCATCATTAAAAAATGCAGCAATTACCGGAACAGCAGTCATTAATAATCCATTCTGGTGGAGTGCAGATGAGAAGTTCTTTAACAATGCGCTTGCAGAACAAATTGGTATCCCTGTTCCTAAAACTGCCCTAATCCCTTCAAGAGAACACCCAGCAGGAACAACAAGTGAGTCTTTTTCAAATTTAACAATGCCTTTAGACTGGGATGCGATTTTTGAGTATACAGGCTTTCCGGCTTACATGAAGCCCTTTGACGGCGGCGGTTGGAAAGACGTTTATAAATTACATGACAAGGAAGATTTTTTCGATAAGCATAGTGGAACCGAGCAATTGGTAATGCTTTTACAAGAAGAAATCATTTTCGAAGAATATTTTAGATGTTATTGCATAGGCGGAAAACATGTACGCATTATGCAATATGATCCACGAAACCCGCACCATTTACGTTATGAAGTTGGTAAAGCGCCATCTAGTGCGAAATTATTAAAAACGATTGAGGAGTATACATTGAAGCTTTGCACCTATTTAGGTTACGATTTTAATACTGTTGAATTTGCAGTAAGAGATGGTGTGCCTATTGCGATCGATTTCTGTAACCCGGCTCCAGATGCTGATTTAAAAAGCGTTGGTCAAGAGAATTTTGATTGGGTTGTAGAAACTACTGCCAATTATGCCATTGAAAGAGCGAAAGCTCAAAAACCGGGTCAAGATAATTTAACTTGGGGTAAATATGTAAAGGCATCAGCAGCTGGCTTACCTATAACAGAGAAAACCATCGCAAAAAAAACAAGTTCAGTTCCTAAGGGCGAAGCTAAGCCTAAAGCAAAACCTGCCCCAAAAGTTAAGAAGGCAACAACACCAAAAAAATAATTACGCTTTATAATGTAAAAGATGATGAACGAATTTACCCTAGGTATAGAAGAGGAATATATGGTTGTTGATCCTGTAACGAGGGAGTTAACTTCGCACGATCAAAAAATAGTTGAATCGGCGCAAAAAATCCATAAAGATCAAGTTAAGGCAGAAATGCATCAAGCTGTAGTAGAAGTTGGTACCGGCATTTGTCATAATACTGAACAAGCACGAAAGGAAATTTCACAGCTACGCTATACTGTTTCTCAATTGGCCGGCGAACAGGGTTTAAGAATTGGAGCTGCCGGGACGCATCCTTTTTCACACTGGGAGAAACAATTGATTACCGAACATCCTCGCTATAGTGAAATTGTAAATGAACTGCAAGAAGCTGCCAGATCTAATTTAATCTTTGGTTTGCATGTACATGTAGGATTTCAGTCGCGCGAGTTAGCGATTCACATTGCCAACCAAGTACGCTATTTTTTGCCCCATGTTTTTGCGCTTTCAACAAATTCACCATTCTGGGAAAGTCGAAATACTGGTTATAAATCATTTAGAACAAAAGTTTTTGATAAATTCCCCCGAACGGGTATTCCCGATATCTTCAATAGTATTGAAGACTATGACAATTATGTAAAATTGCTCATTAAAACTAATTGCATGGATAACGCCAAAAAAATATGGTGGGATATCAGGGTACATCCATTTTTTGATACGGTTGAATTTAGGATTTGCGACTGTCCTATGTTAATTGACGAAACAATGGCTTTTACTGCGTTATTTCAAGCACTATGTGCAAAATTGTATAAATTGCGCTTGCAAAACATGGAGTTTATTAGCTATTCTAGAGCGTTGATCAATGAAAACAAATGGCGCGCTGCTCGCTACGGGATTGATGGGAACTTAATCGATTTTGGCAAAGAAATGGAGGTAAATTGCCGCAATTTAATCTTAGAACTTTTGGATTTTGTTGATGACGTTGTAGATGATTTGGGAAGTAGGAACGATATTAATTACGTTCATAAAATATTACAAAATGGCACTGGGGCAGATCGGCAGCTTGCAGTTTACGAGAAAACTGGTAGCTTTGAATCGGTTGTAGACTATATTACAACCCAAACATTAATAGGAGCAGGAGCATAAATGAGAGAGAAAAAAAATATCAAGGTAGCCATTATAGATATGAACAATGGCAGCCCTAATCAAGGAATGAGGGGGATACAGGAGATTTTACAGAATTATCACTTTGATTTAACATATGATATTTTTGACATCCGACAAAAAGGTGAAGTACCCGATTTGAGCTACGATATATTTATCTC
>DATJDT010000150.1:0-7435 GCA_035497275.1 Pedobacter sp. | reverse complement strand
AGCTACGTTAACCTTAGCCGATGGAAAATCTATTATTTTAGGCGACGCGCAAAATGGAAAACTGGCCGATCAAGAAGGCGGCAGCGTTTTTAAAACTGCTAATGGAGAGTTGGTCTATAATGCTGAAAATGATCGTGGAGAGAAAATTGTTCAAAATCTATTAACTATTCCTAGGGGAGGTTATTACACTTTAACATTGGCCGATGGGACAAAAGTTTGGCTTAACGCTGCTTCTTCTTTAAAGTATCCAACAGATTTTGTAGGTAACGAGCGTGTGGTTGAATTGGTAGGTGAAGGTTATTTTGAGGTTGCAAAGCGTAAAAATCAACCATTTAAAGTGGTTACCAATCAACAGGTCGTTGAAGTGTTAGGTACCCATTTTAATGTGAATGCCTATGACGACGAAAATGTAACTTCTACTACCCTTTTAGAGGGAAGTGTAAAAGTTGCTGGTCGTGTATTAAAACCTGGCCAACAAGCTAGTCTTAAAAATGGCCATATCAGTATTAACGAGGTTGATACTGAAGAAGCGGTCGCTTGGGTAAATAACAACTTTAATTTTAACAATGAAGATTTAGGGAGCATCATGCGCAAAATCTCTAGGTGGTATGATGTGGAAGTAGTTTGCCCCAATGATTTGGAGCAGCTAGAATTTATAGGCAAAGTTTCGAGAACCAAAAACATTAAAGATGTGATTAACATCATAGAAGAAACGAATGCAGTTCACTTAAAAATAGAAGGAAGGAGGATTACTGTTATGCACTAATTTTTACGCTCTTCAAAACAGTAAACCGAAAAAAACCAGGAGTGGTTGCAACACCCCTGGCCTATTCTTTAAAAGAACATTCAGGTTAGGCTGTTTAATAAATCAAGCTATTAACATTGGACCCTAAACCCAAACAAAACAAATGTATGAATTTTTATACGACATTTAATCGTGGTAAAACAGACCACGTGTATGCCACAATATTATTAAAATTGAGACTAACTTTTATAATATTAATTACCGTTATTCTTCAGGCAAGTGCAACCAGCTATGCCCAAATTACGCTTAATGAAAAAGCCGCTCCTTTAGAGCAAGTCATTCAGAAAATCAGGAAACAAACTGGTTATGATTTCTTCTATAGCGCCAGTATTTTAAGCAATGCAAAACCTATTACGTTAAAAGTAAACAATGTAAGTGTAGAAGAAGCACTTAAGGCATGTTTTGCAGGTCAATCAATTACTTATACCATAGAACAAAAAACCATTATTTTAAGAAGTGCCCCTGAGCGAGTTTTAGTAACACGAGCGATTGTTGTTACTGGACAAGTTTTGGACGAGAACGGGAAGCCAATTCCTGGCGCATCGGTAAAGGTGAAAGGCAGTAAAGACCCTGCCATTGCCACTGATAGAGATGGAAACTTTAAAATTATCGCGAATTCTGAGGATGATTTAATTGTTGTTTCTTATGTAGGTTATGAAACTAAAGAAGTTAAGGCAAGTAAGTCGCCATTAACGATTAAAATGGTTGTAGCCGAAAACAAAATGGACCAAGTGGTCATCAGTACAGGTATCTTCAAGAAGGTAGATAAAAGTTTTACAGGGGCTTCGGTTACTGTAACTGCTAAAGAATTACAACAATTTGGAAACCGGAACTTGATTACTTCTTTACGAAATATCGACCCCTCGTTTAATATCGTTGAGAGCAACTCTTTTGGTTCGAATCCTAACCGTTTGCCAGAGATACAGATGCGTGGTAATTCGAGTTTGCCAAATGTTGATCAGTTAACTACCGACGAAGTTCGTGTAGGTTTAAATACACCCTTAATTATTTTGGATGGCTTTCAGTCTACATTACAAAAAATGTTAGATATTAACGAGAATGAAGTAGAATCGATTACCTTATTAAAAGATGCTGCAGCAACTGCAATTTATGGTTCTAGAGGTTCAAATGGAGTAGTAGTAATTACTACCAAATCTCCTCAAGCTGGAAAACTCCGTATCAATTTTAAATCTGATTTGAATATCGAAACACCTGATTTAACGAATTATAACGTTTTAAAGTCTCGTGAAAAATTGGAACTTGAACTTAAAGCTGGCTATTACAATAACGCAAGAGCAGAAGTAGATCTTCCCTTAAAACGATACTATAACTTTGTATTGAATGAAGTAAACCGTGGTGTTGAAACCGATTGGATGGCTATTCCCGTGAACACAGGTGTTGGTCAACGTCACAATATCAGGTTAGAAGGTGGTGATCAATCCTTCCGGTACTCAGCATCTGCGCAGTTAAATGATATCAAAGGAGTAATGAAAGAGTCGAATCGTACTACATTTAATGGTGCCATTACACTAGCTTACACCTACAAGAACATTAAATTCAGGAATAACTTACAGGTTTCTCAAGGAAATTCAGCTGAATCACCCTATGGTAAATTTAGCGATTTTACGAGATTGAATCCCTATTGGAGGCCATATGATGATAAAGGGAATGTCTTAAAAGTACTTGGCGATCCATCAAATTTTGATTATACTTCTTATTGGAACAGCTTACCTACTAATCCTTTATATAATGCTACGTTAAATACCTTTGATAAATCTGAGACTTCAGAAATCATCAACAATTTTTCGATAGAATGGACATTGATCAAGGATTTAGTTGTTCGTGGGCAATTAGGTTTAAGCAAAAAAAATGTTCAATATGATGCATTTAGACCTGCAGATCATACTTTCTTTAACAATTATGCCATTGCTGATGTATTTAGAAAAGGTGATTATAAGTATAGGGTAAACAATGGCTTGGGCTATGATGGCTCTTTCAACCTAGCTTACTCGAAAATGATAAATGTTAAGCATGTAATATTTGCTGGTTTCGATTTTAATATCCGTCAGGATAAAAACTCAGATTATTCATTTATAGCAGAAGGTTTTCCAAATGCCAATTTCGATTTTGTAACTATGGGTCTGCAATATGCTAAAGATGGTAAGCCATTTGGTACTGAGAGCTTTACTCGTGCTTTAGGTTTTACGAGCAACGTGAATTACACTTATGACAACCGTTATTTTGTTGACGCTTCTTTTCGTGTTGACGGATCTTCGCAGTTCGGCGGAAATAAACGATTTGCTCCTTTTTGGTCGACCGGCATAGGATGGAATTTGCACAATGAAAAATTCCTGCAAGATAACAAGTTTGTTAACCGTTTAAAAATACGTGGTTCAGCTGGGATTACAGGTTCACAGAACTTTAAAGCTTACCAGGCTCAATCAACTTATGGATATTATACGAATGATAGGTATTTTAATTGGTTAGGTTCATTCCTATATGGACTAGGTAATGAGGATTTGCAATGGCAACAGACCTTAAAATATAATATTGGTACTGATGCTGAATTTTTAAATAGAAGGTTAAAACTAAATGCTGATTATTATATAGAGAAAACAAACGATCTGGTTTCTTTTGTAAATTTACCTGCTTCAAATGGTTTTACAAGCTATATAGAGAATATAGGAAGCTTAAAGAACAAAGGTTACGAAATAAAAGCAACAGGTTTCTTAATCGCAAGACCAAAATTAACCTGGAGCATCACCTCGGCTTTAATCCATAATAGAAACGAAATTTTAGAAACTTCTAAAGCTTATGAAGAAGCGCAAGCCAGCTTAAGAAGCTCGCAAGTCGATATCAATAAGATCTATGTAAAAGGATATTCTAGCAATGCAATTTGGGTAGTACCCTCATTGGGAATTGACCCTAGTACAGGAAAAGAGCTTTATCTCGGAAAAGATGGTTTACCTACTTATACATGGAACGCCAATAACATAGCCGCCGTTGGTTCTACTGATCCAAAATTTTTCGGAAATATAAGCACGATGCTACGCTATAAAGACTTTACAGTAAATGCCTCATTTGCCTATACCTATGGCGGCCAAATGTACAACCAAACATTAAGCAGTAAGGTAGAAGCCGTTGACTACAAGTATAATGTTGATTCAAGAGTTTACGATAATCGTTGGCAAAAACCTGGTGATATTACAGCGTTCAAAGGTTTATTAGTGACGGGTATAACGCCTAAAACTTCTCGCTTTGTACAAGATGAGAACACTTTCCGCTTACAAAATGTTAACCTTCAATACGATTTCAGATCTAGTCAATTTGTTAAACATTTAGGATTTCAAGCATTTAGTGTAGCCGCTAATATGGCTGATGTATTCTATTTATCAACCATTAGGCAAGAAAGAGGTACGACCTATCCTTTTGCCAAACAATTTTCATTAACCCTTAACGCAACTTTCTAATTATAAAGTGATGAAAAAATTTAGTTTAATTATACTGACTTTGCTTTTTGTATTGCCTTTTACTTCTTGTAAGAAGTTTTTAGAGGTAGTTCCAAAAACAGAGATGCCCCAACACGTTCTTTTTAGTACTGAGGGCGGCTTTAAAGATGCCCTTACAGGTGCTTATATTCAAATGAAAAGCAAAAGTGCTTATGGTGAGGCCATGACGCAAACCACTATCGAATGGTTAGTTTCGAGTTGGGATGTCACTGCAAATTCCACTCCACAAAGAATTGGGCTGTTTAATTTTGCAGATGCAGGTGTGGAAGATTCATTCTCCAATATTTTTGAACAGGAGTACCGAATCATTTCTAGTGTTAATGCAATCTTGGCACAAATAGATGCTAAAAAAGATATATTCACTACACCAGGCATGTATGAAACCATTAAAGCAGAAGCTTTAGGTATTCGTGCTTATTGCCATTTAGATCTTTTACGTCTTTTTGGCCCTATCCCAACTGCCCCAACAAATGGCAATATGCTGGCTTATGTTACCACTTTAACAAACACTCCGACAACCAGGATTCCATTTGAAGCTTATAAAGCTGCATTATTGAAAGATTTAACAGATGCTGAAGCGTTGTTAAAGGATATAGATCCTATTACAAAATATACTTTGGCTGAATTAAAATCACCTAGTGTAACTGGCAATTTTAATCCTACAGATACTTACTTGGCATTCCGCTATTTAAGAATAAACTATTATGCCATTAAGGGTTTGCAAGCGCGTGCCTATCTATGGTTTGGCGACAAGCAAAAAGCCTATGAAAATGCAAAATTGGTAATTGATGCTAAAAATGCAGATAGTTCTCCAAAATTTCGACTAGGAACCTCAGCTGATATGACTACGCAGAAAGATTATGTTTTAACGAGTGAGCATTTGTTTGGCTTGTATGATTTTGACATGTACAATAAATATGTGGTTAACTACTCAGGTTCTGGAATACTTAAAAAAGGAACGGCGGCCACGACCATAAACACTTCATTGTATGGCAATACAGGTACCGATATTAGAGAGGCTAACATGTGGGAATTACTTACCTTATCAAATCAAGCTAAAGTTTATGTGCCTAAGAAATATCTTCCAATAGAGAAGCCATCGGGGATAGGCCAAGATTTTAAACAAATTCCAATGATCCGTTTAAGTGAAATGTACCTGATTGTATCAGAAACAGCTCCACTTGCTGAAGCGCAGACCTATTGGGCAACATTTAGAACAGCTAGAAATATTACTGCTTCTATTTTACCCGCAGATCCTGCACAACAACAATTTGAGGTATTGAAAGAAATTCGAAAGGAATTTTATGCAGAAGGGCAAGCTTTTTTTGCTTATAAACGTATTAATGCACCAAAAGCGAATTTCTTATTTGCGCCATCAGCTGCAACGGTAAATTACCTATTACCGATCCCTAAATCAGAATTGGTTTCTAACTAAAGATAAAAACATGAAAACAATAAAATTCTTATGCATCATGATGGCTTTGCTTTCTGTTTATGCATGTAAAAAAGATCAATATTATTTATACGATGATGTGGCGAGGGTTCAATTCGGACCAGATATTACTAGAATATATACTCCTTCCTTTAATTTGGCTGATACATTAAAGCCTTATACATTTTACTATGAAGACGCGAGTACGCTACAAGACACTGTTTTTTTTGACCTCTACGCCATTGGTGGAATTAGCAAGGAGGATCGTTCATTTACCTTAGTGCAAGAGCTGGTACCCAATGTAGGCAATGCACAAGCTGGCAAACATTATGTAGCTTTTAATGATGTTAAAGCTACTAAGAACTTCGTGATTAAAGCTGGCACAGTGCATACTAAAGTGCCCATCATTTTGTTAAGAAATGTTGATTTAAAAACCAACACTTATATTTTAAAATTTAAAGTAGTGGCTGACAAAAATTTCCAAACTGGAGAGATCAATAACCTATGGCGTAAAATTGAGTTTACAGATCGTCTTAGTAAGCCAGCTGCCTGGGACGCAAGTGCCACGCAATTTTATTATGGCAAATATAGCGTAGCAAAGCACAGGTTCATGATAGAAAGCACAGGAGAAAAATGGGATCAAGATTTTATGTCGAGCTTACCATCTGATTATGCTCAATTACAATATTGGATAGGGGTGCTTAAAATTAATTTGATTGATTACAATAGCAAAAATCCTGGCAATCCATTTAGGGATGAGAATGGTGAACTTGTTATATTTCCTTAATTAGACAACGATGAAAAATATTTTTATAGCATCAATAGTAGGTGCATGTATATTTTTAGCTTCCTGCGCTAAAGATAAAAGTAATTACGATTACCAACCTAAAGAAAAGATAACTGTAACAGGCATTGAAAGCACTTATACTAAAATATCGGAAACAGAAAGGTTAACACTTAACCCAACCGTTAGCTCTACAGATCCAAATGCAGAGTTCGAATATATGTGGGGAATGTATGAAACGAATGTTCAGGGATCAGCACCGGTTTTGGATACTATTGCTAAAACCAAAAATCTAGATTATCTCATTAAAAGACCTGCTAAAACTTGGGTGCTCGTTTATAGAGTGAAAAATAAGAAAACTGGCTATACAGAATATATCAGTTCGAATGTAAACGTGGTTACCCAATTTACGAGAGGATGGTATGTTGCAAAAGATGATGGCGTGAATAGTGATTTAGATTTATTTTTAACCCCTACTACCATTATCCCTACGATTGAGGGTAAAATGGAAAACATTTATAGTGCAATAAATGGTAAAAAATTAGAAGGTAAGGCAAATTTACTTACTTTCTTATCGGCTTATAAATCGACTGTAACTGGAGCGCTAGGCAATACCCGTGCGCTATTTATTACAACTGAAAAAGATGTGTCGGGTATAAACATTAATACCTTAAAAGAGATTAGGGGATTTAATGCTCTATTTTACCAAGCTCCAGCCGTTAAAGCACCGGGCGCTGTTATTATGGCAAGCAGTGCTAATTATCTTATCAATAATGGTCAATGTCATAGTATTTATGCAATGTCTGCCAATACTGGACAATTTGGTGTAGCTAAAATTAAAGATGATTTAAATACGCCTTATTTCTTGTCTAAGTATTTTCTTACCCACAATTTTTCGGATCCTT